>NZ_QSOO01000009.1:0-196918 GCF_003436255.1 Bacteroides sp. D20
TGCGGGCGATTTCACGTGCCACGGAGGGCTTTTCTGCAATGATTGTCTTCATGCTGTTTTACTTTTTAATGGATTATTACTTTGGATTTAGTGGCGGACACGGGATGTTACATCTTCATGCCCTTGTTGTTTTTCTTCTGAGGCTTTTCCTGCTGCTTTTGCTGTTTGTCGTCTTTCGGAGCGGTCTGCCCTTTCAGCAACGGCTCTTTCAGGTTCTTGGTCGCCTCGTTGGTCTTTCCTTCGCTGTTCACCGCCACCTGTGTGCGGCTCTCGTTGGACGGGGCGACCTTCTGCGCGTTGTCGGGGTTGGTGTCGTAGCGGTACGGACGTCCCTTCTCCGGGTTGAACTTGATGTACATCGTGGCGTGGAAGCCTTGCTTGTCGGTCACGTTCTCCAGTTTGATGGCTTTGCCTGCCGCGTAATCGGCTTTCTGCTGGTCGGTGAAGTTCACACCGCTCCATTTGCTGATGGGGCGGATGCTGCCGTCGGCGTTCGTCCACGTGTTGCGGCGTTGCTCTTTCTGTGGGGCTGCGGAGTTTTCCATGCCCTGAGCCTGTCCCTGCGTGGGATTGTTCTTGGCTTCCTGCGTCTGGGCGGTACGGGGCGACCTGCCGGTTCCCGGTACGAACTCCACGCCTCGCTGCTCTACATTCACTTGGAGGGTGGTGACGAACTTCCTGCCGTCGTTACGCTCGATGAGCTTGTCGCGCACGGGCAGCCCGGCACGCAACATATCCTGTTCCTGTTTGGTGATTTCCGTCTTTCCGATGCGCTCCGGTATGCGTACCTTGTTTGCTGGTATGTCTGTGATTTCATTCGTCTTGCGGTCTATGCTGATGAACGAGGGGATGATTTCACCCGTTTCCCTGTCCACGATGTCCACGACCCTGCCGAGGTTGCCCGTTTCGCGCAGGTTCTTACGGTCTTCGTCGGAGAACTTGTGTTCCTTGTACTCGTCGAGTTTCTGCTCCTTGCGGATGAAATGCGGCACGAGGCTGACATTGCCTTCACCGTCTTTCTTGAAGGAAAGGCGGGCATCCAGCTCGAAAGCCTCGCCGCCGAACTTGGGCGACACTTTCACCAAATCGGACTTGCCGTAGTTGAGCATCTTCTGAAGGTCGCCGGACTTTTCAAGGTCGTCACGTTTCACGCCCCATTTCTCTTCCAGCTCCTGCCAGTTGATTTTGCTCTCGTCAATGGGCTGGTAGCCCCGTCTGCCTTGCGTCTGTTGTTGCGGGCCTTCCTGATTCTGTTCCTGCTTCTTTTCCATTTCTTCCTGTTTTGGGGTTTCTTTGGGCTGCTCTTCCTGCTTTTGTTCCGTCTGCTCCGTCTTTCCGGCGGTCTGTTCTTCCTTCACCTGCTTTTCGTAGCCGGAAGTGTCCACCTTGTGGGGCGCAAGCAGTTCCTTGTTGGCTTCGGGGTCTTTCAGCAGGTCTTTCATCACCTCCATCAGTTTGTCGGCTTGGTCTGCCGCGACACGGTAGAAACCGAAGCGGCTGGGTTCCTTGCACTGCCGGAAGAAGTTTTTGAAGAAGTTGTCCAGCACGTCGCCGTGGCGGTCGAATTGCAGGAAACTCTGCGCGTTCTCCGCTTTCGCGGGGGTGCGCTTGGGGGAACCGTCGGCATCCAGCCCGGCTACCACGCTGATCTCGCCCGTCTTCTCATCACGGACTATCAGCACGTCCTTTTCGCTTTTTTTCTTTGCCATTTGAAAAATGTTTTAATGGGTTATTTTTGAAAGAAATTATGGATACGAGCCTTGTAGAAGGCTATATCTTCCTTTTTGAAGTCCTTTACGTGTCCGGAAAGGAACGTCAGCACGTCCTCTTCGCTGTAATAGGTCTTTTTGCCGAGCGTCTTGTACGGCAACGCGCCGATGCTGCGGTAGCGTTGCAGGGTACGCTTGCTTATCTGGAGCAGCATACAGAGGTCTTGGTTGTCGAACATCCTGATACGCTCCATCGGGTTCGGGGCTTTGCCGGACGGCTGCAAGGACAGCAGCAGTTCGTCCTGACGGTCGAGCCGTTCCATCAGCTTCCGCATCCAGCTCTCAAAATTGTTTCGGGTAAGCAGTTCCATATGTCACGTCCTCCTTCTTTTGGGTTTGCCGCCGCCCGTGCGTAGCGTATGGTTGCGTTTCAGTTCCGTCGGTGTCGCCGCGTCTTCCATGACGGTGCAGTCCGCAAGCAGGCGGTCGATTTCAGACTGTCGGTAGCGGCATTTGCCGCGCAGCACTACATAGCCGATGCGATGCTCGTTACGCATACGCTGGAGGGTGCGGGTACTCACATTCAACAGGTGCGCCGCCTCACGGGTGGTGAGCAACCTGTCTGCGGATTTTTCCTTTCTTTCGCCGGAAACGGCACGCACGTGTGCCGCTATCTCGGCTATCTGTTCCGTCAATGCGGTGAAAGCGGAACTTTCCATCGTTATTACTTTCATATTCAGTCCTTTCTTTTGGTTTCTGCGGCAAAATTCGGCAATAAACAAAAGGGGCTTTAACAGCTCACTACGTGTCTCACGTAAGATTTTTATTGGAAATGGCTCCATTACCCGGACAGACGGCGCAACATACAGCCTTTCAGCGGGAAACGATATGCGTTCATGAGGATGGCGTTACCTTTGCGGCAAACCTGAAATGTTTTGAATATGGAAATTGTATCTATCGAGAAAAAGACCTTCGAGATGATGGTGGCGTCCTTCAACGCCCTCTCGGAGAAGGTTGCCGCCCTGAGGCGCAAGAGCGACGGCGGGCGGTTGGAAAGATGGCTCACGGGCGAGGAAGTCTGCGGGCAGTTGAGAATCAGCCCGCGCACGTTGCAGACGTTGCGCGACAAGCGGCTTATCGGCTACTCGCAGATAAACCGCAGGTTCTATTACAAGCCGGAAGAAGTTAGGAGGCTGATTCCGCTTATCGGTACGCTCTATCCCGGCGGCAGGTAATCTTATTATTCACCCACTGAATCCAAAGTTATGATGAACGAGAACAACGATGTTTTTACACTGGAGGACGAGCCGCTTGCCACCGTGGTGCAGAATATGCGCAAAGGCTCTAAATGGCTCTCTGCATTTTTGGAAAACTACCGTCCACCGCTGGACGGGGAACGTTACCTGACGGACAGGGAGGTGGCGGAGTTGCTCCGTGTGAGCCGCCGTACCTTGCAGGAATACCGTAACAACAGAGTGTTGCCCTTTATCCTTTTAGGCGGGAAGGTGCTTTACCCCGAATCGGGATTGCGTGAACTGCTGGAGGCGAATTACCGCAAACCGATGGAGTAATGTCCTGACAT
This sequence comes from Bacteroides sp. D20, assembly GCF_003436255.1. NCBI lineage: Bacteria > Pseudomonadati > Bacteroidota > Bacteroidia > Bacteroidales > Bacteroidaceae > Bacteroides > Bacteroides sp. D20. The sequence goes on from NZ_QSOO01000009.1 coordinate 3,292, forward strand.
TCCGGAATAAAATGCGTACCTTTGTGGTTAAAACGAATACCATTATGCTTCGGAGTGAATTTGCAAAATTGTTAGAATCCACAATAATTCCTGAAGGAATTGAGCAAGAGGACATAAAATCCCGAATCTATCCTATAAGTGCAGCATTGATGTCAATGTTGCCACAAAAACTGTATAGATATAGGAGTTGTTCAACATTAAACCTTGATGCTTTTGACAAGGATCTGGTTTATGCTGTTACTGCTGATAAGTTTAATGACCCCTATGACACTCTTGTTTATTATAGTTTGGATAATATTCAAGAGCAAATGAGAGCTTGTTGTACAGAAGAATTTCTTGAACAATTCAAACAGATACTTGAAACTAAAGATTTCGAATTTCCTCCAAGTGTAATCCAATTTTTCGGAAGAAACAATTTGACAGGTTTAAAAAAACAGGTAATATCGTGTAACGGCATAAATCCATTGACATTAGCTCTTTTTAGTGTTGTAATGGAAAACATATTGAAAGAAATCCTATTAAAAATGGGGGATACATTAAAGGTCGTATCTACAATAGCATGTTTAAGTGAAAGCATAGATTCTGTTATAATGTGGAGTCACTATGCCCAAAATCATGAAGGGTTTGCATTGGAATATGATTTAAGGTTCTTATTAGAACAAGGAGAAATGAATTGTTGTATCTTGCCTGTTATATATGATAATAACCGCTTTGATGCAAATAGTTTTATTCAATGGTATATAGCAAAGAGCTTGGGGCTGGATGTTAAAAATATAGATTCACTATCGCATTTGAAAATGGCTATTCACAAATCCACACAGTGGGAATATGAAAATGAATGGCGTATTATTCATTCAGAGAAACAACCTGCCGCACATTCTCGTGCAACAAGCCTGAAAATTGTTCCTAAAGCAATCTATTATGGAGAGAGAATTTCAAACATCCACAAGAAAACTTTGCATTATATAGCACAAGAAAAAGGAATTGCGGAATATGATATGTACATTGATTGTGGCTCGTTAAAGTATGAGATGTTATATAAGCCATCTCAATTTTGATACCTCATATTCTTTAGCACATAATTTGTATATTCAAAATTGACTATTTTAAAGTTAAAACGGACAGCTTGATGGTTGTCCGTTTTTAATTGATTTTCATCGTCTTTTCAGCAGTAACCGCCTTTTCCGCTATGTACGAATAACATGTAGGCGGTATGCTTGTCTTTTGCAAGTGCCTTGTCCATCAGCCAGCGGCGGAAAAGATGGGCATGGTATGTGCTCAGCCGAAAGGTGACGGGGATGATTATCTCAAGCGAGTAAACATCCGCATACAGACCGTTTTCAAGTTGGATGTAGCGGCATGCCTCGTAGTCGTTCAGCACGTCCGTTTTGAGGATGGCTTTGATGGCGGCGTTCACTGCCGGGACACCCGTGTGGAACAGTCTGGCGATTTCTCCGGCGGTCATCCATACATCGTTACCGGTTACGCTGACCGCCTTGTCCTCAATGATGATTATGTCACGTTTCATGGCTTCTCTGTTTTAGATGGTACGACCTGCAAATTCTTCGATTTGGTTCAATCTCGCGGCAAGGTTCTCCATGTCTTGATTGAGCTTCTCTTTGGTTATTTTCGCGTATATCTGCGTTGTCTTTATGCTTTTGTGTCCCAGCATGGAACTGACCGTTTCGATGGGTACGCCGTTGGAGAGGAACACCGTCGTGGCGGCCGTGTGGCGGCTTTGATGCCATGTAATATGCTTGGTGATACCGCAACGCTTGGCGACGGCACGGATTCCGGCAAGGCACGTGTTATAGTGGGGTACGGGGAATATCCTGCCGTCCCCACACAGCCCACGGTATTTGTCGATGATGCGCTTCGCTATGTCGAGCATACGGATGTTGGACACCACACCCGTCTTCTGGCGGTTGATGTTTATCCACTCGTGTTCGTCAAAGTAGGTGCGGATATTCTCTTCCGTCAGGTTGCGCATATCGGCGAACGACAAGCCCGTGAAGGCGCAGAACAGGTATAAATCACGATACAGTTCTTGCTTCGCATTCTTCAGCTTACCTTCCATCAGCAGGCGGATTTCATCTTTCGTCAGAAAGCTGCGGGTCGTTTCCTCCTTCTTGATTTCATACTCGCGGAACGGGTCGCGCGTGAGCCACTCATTGTTGATGGCGATGAACACCATCGTCCGAAGCGGGCAGACATACAGCCACACGGTGTTGGTGCAGCAGTGTTTGTCCGTGCGCAGGAACATTTCAAAATCGGAAATGAAAGCGGGGGTAAGCTCTTTCAGGGCGATGTCCTTCACGTGGTAGCGGATGGTGAGGAACTCTTGCAGGTGCTTGTAAACGATCTTGTATTTGTCAAACGTGCCTTTGGCTTTCATGCCTGCCTCCACCTGCTTGGCATAGTCCTCGTTGTGTTGCCGGAACACCTGCAATAGCGTGTGGTAGCGGTGTTCCAGTCCAAGAAAGGCGTTTTTCACCTTTTCCGCAGTGACGAAGTTGTCACGCTCCATGATTTCCTGATAGTGCTTGTTGATGCGTACGCGCATCTTGTCGAGCATACGGTTCGTTTCGAGTGCAGCCGTGCTTCTGCCCGTGACACGTCCTCCTTTGGTGTCCCACAGCTTAGGATCGACGGTCAGTTTGCAGCTGAACTGTGTTTGGCTGCCGTCCACCGTGATACGTCCCATGACGGGTACTGTCCCGTCCTTTTTCACTACCTGACGTTTGAGGTAGTAGATAACTGAAAATGTACTCTTCATCGTCCTTAATTTTTTTAGGTTCAAAATTAGTCGGTGAAGAATCCTTCGTCGGTACGCAAAACACGGAGGAACGACGCAATCTTTTTCCGTAACTGGATTTGTCGCGTGAGTTGTTAGTAACTCACTATATCACAACGCCTTGTTTTGCCATTCGTGCCAATTTCGTCACCTATATGGTGTGGTTACGAACAAGTAACGTTGCGACGTCTTGACTTGGCTTCGGCAAGGATTGTGGTGGCGTTGGAGATAATCGGCTGCTTAAATGAAACCTCTGTAAATCAATTCTATTACTTCATTCTTCTGTATTCCACTTTTTTGTAGTATCTTTGTATTAATACTATTCACGATGTAATATATATTTCGGCTATATTACATATGCGAACAAACAATAAGAAAAACAGAAAAAGGGGAAAAACAATATAAGTGCAGCTTAAAAAATAGTTTAGAAGAATTATTAATACCTGAGAATGAATGTTCTTAAAAAAGAAAAAGACTGAATAACTAAGTATTCAGCCTTTTATAAAGAGCGGCAAGCGAGACTCGAACTCGTGACCCTCAGCTTGGGAAGCTGATGCTCTACCAACTGAGCTACTGCCGCATAAACATTTCCAAGGTCATGCCTTAAAAACGGTGGCAAAGTTAATAAATTCCTTCCTAAAAAAACAAACGTTTCGTCAAATATTTCCTATTTTTGCTCGGGAAAACAAAGATATTCTTTCAAAATACAGACTAAATACCAATGAAACGAATCATACTCATCACCGGAGGAGCACGTTCCGGCAAAAGCACCTATGCGGAAAAGTTGGCACTCAAGCTCTCTCCCACTCCCGTTTATCTTGCCACAGCACGCATTTGGGACGAAGAATTCCGCCAGAGGGTAATCCGGCATCAGGAACGCCGGGGACCGGAATGGACAAACATCGAAGAGCAGAAAGAACTCAGCCGCCACCGGCTGGAGGGACGGATCGTCCTGATAGACTGCATCACCTTATGGTGTACCAACTTTTTCTTCGACCTGCATTCAGATACCGACCGGGCACTTGCCGCAGTAAAGGCAGAGTTCGACCGCTTCACGGCACAAGACGCAACCTTCATCTTTGTAACCAATGAAATAGGTATGGGAGGAGCTTCCGAGAACGAACTGCAACGAAAGTTCACGGACATGCAAGGCTGGATGAACCAATATGTAGCCGCCCGTGCCGACGAAGTGATACTGATGGTATCCGGCATCCCACTTACCGTAAAAAACACTCATTCATAAAACAACAAACAATTAAAATTCAACAGACTGATGAAAACATTTCATATCACCCGTCCGGACGAGTCAATCCGTCCCGCATTGATTGACAAAATCAACAACCTGACCAAACCCAAAGGTTCATTGGGCATTTTAGAAGAACTGGCACTCCAAATCGGACTCATACAACAGACATTATCCCCCGCCTTGAAACATCCGCAAAACATTATCTTCGCCGCCGACCACGGCATTGTAGAAGAAGGTGTCAGTCTGTCTCCAAAGGAAATCACCTGGCAGCAAATCAGCAACTTCCTTCATGGAGGGGCAGGTGTCAATTTCCTCTGCCGGCAGCACGGCTTTACCCTGAAAATAGTAGATGCAGGAGTAGACTACGACCTCCCCTACGAGAAAGGCATCATCAATATGAAAGTGCGCAAAAGTACCAGAAATTATCTGCACGAGGCAGCCATGACGGAAGAGGAAATGGAGATGTGCCTGGAACGGGGTGCCGAGGTGGTGCGCCAATGCCATGAAGAAGGCAGCAATGTCCTCAGCTTCGGTGAAATGGGTATCGGAAACACCTCTTCATCCTCCCTGTGGATGACCTGCTTTACCAGTATTCCTCTGGAACAATGTGTCGGCGCAGGCAGCGGACTCGACAGCGCGGGCATCCGCCACAAATACGAAGTGCTGAAACAGTCTATGGAGAATTACAAAGGCGACGGCTCTCCCCGGGACATCATCCGCTACTTTGGTGGACTGGAAATGGTAATGGCCATAGGCGCCATGCTGCAAGCTGCCGAGCTGAAGATGATTATCCTTGTTGACGGATTCATCATGACCAACTGCCTGCTTGCCGCCGCCAGGCTCTACCCGGAAGTGACGGATTACGCCATCTTCGGACACTGCGGAGACGAGTCGGGCCACAAACTGGTGCTCGACGCCCTGCATGCCCGTCCGCTGCTGAATCTGGGGCTGCGTTTGGGAGAAGGAACAGGGGCCATCTGTGCATATCCCATTGTCGACTCGGCCGTGCGGATGCTCAATGAAATGGATAACTTTGTACATGCCTCCATCACCAAATACTTTTAACATGAACAATGTCTTGGCTGCATTCATAATGCTCACCCGACTGCCCTTCTGGAAAATCAAGGAAGTACCGGCAGAATGTTTCAAGCATGTGGTTCCCTATTGGCCGCTTATAGGCTGGCTGACGGGAGGCGTGATGGCGGCAGTGCTGTGGCTTGCCGGACAGATTATGCCGGTGTCATTGGCATGGATTCTTGCCCTCATCGCACGCCTGCTTGTCACCGGTTGCCTGCACGAAGACGGACTGGCGGACTTTTTCGACGGCTTTGGTGGCGGCACCACCCGAGAACGGACTCTTGCCATCATGAAGGATTCCCACATCGGAAGCTACGGTGTCATCGGATTGATATGCTATTTCCTGCTGTTGCTCCAACTTCATCACCTGCCACTGGGACTTCTCTGCATCCTTGTGCTCAGCGGTGACTGCTGGTCCAAGTTCTGTGCCTCCCAGATTGTCAACTACCTGCCCTATGCCCGGAAAGAGGAAGACAGCAAAAGCAAAACCGTCTACAACCGCATGAGTCGGCACGAGTTACTGGCCGGATTTCTTTGCGGCCTGCTTCCTTTCGTACTGCTGCTGCCTATAAAACTGTGGATTGCCACCCTCTTCCCACTGCTCACCTTCTTCCTGCTCTACCGATTGATGAAGCGACGCCTGCAAGGATATACGGGGGACTGCTGCGGGGCTACTTTCCTGCTATGCGAACTGTCCTTCTACTTGGGAAGCCTTATCCTAATTATAAATTAAAACCAAAAATTAAAGATGGAAGTAATACTCATTCGACACACTTCGGTAGATGTTCCTCCGGGCGTATGCTACGGACAGACCGATGTTCCCCTGAAACCCACGTTTGAAGCGGAAGCCGCCGTGACAGCAGAAAACCTGAAGGCATACCTTCCGTTCGACCACGTCTACACCAGTCCCCTGACCCGCTGCGTGCGCCTCGCCACCTATTGCGGCTATCCCGATGCAGAACGGGACAAACGGATTATGGAAATCAATTTTGGCGACTGGGAGATGAAGCCGTTCGAGCAGAATGAGGACCCACGCCTGCAGGAATGGTATGCCGACTACATAAACGTGGCAGCTACCGGTGGAGAATCTTTTGCTATGCAATACCGGCGTGTCAGCCAGTTTTTGGACGAATTAAAGAAGAAGCCCTATACACGCGTTGCCATCTTCGCACACGGAGGCGTATTAATCTGCGCACAACTCTATGCCGGAATCCTTAAAGCCGAAGAAGCCTTCGACGCATTGACGCCCTACGGCGGCATCGTCCGCATCAATCTCGACAAGGAATAGTGAACGAAATAGTAGGGCCTTCCTCCGCTTCGGTTTGCACCTTGTAGATACCTCCAAAATAATGAATAAAATGGGCATTGATTTCATGGCGAATCAAGCTCGTTTTATTCTCAAAATGTACCTTTGCAAACGGGGCGTTGACCACGTCGAAATAAAGGAGCGGTTTACTCCGGTCGCGTCTGATGCGGATAATCGCCTCATAACGGGAAGTGTCATTCTCTGACGGAGTCAGCAGGCTGACAAGCAATGTATCGAACCACCTCCGGTCCGTCCTTGCAAGCTGTTCCTTGAGATCGGTCTGCAGGCTGACAGACACAGTGCTCTCCCCACGACCGTTCACTTTATCCAGCACCTCACTGCACAACTGAATAACGTCACACTCCTCGTCCTCATACTGAATCTTGCCGGACTCCAAGCGGGACAACTCCAGAATGCTGTTGACATAATTCAGCAGACTTTCCGCATTGGTCTGAATCATCTGTCCGTACTCCTTCTTAGTCTCTTTATCCAGCTCCTCTTTCCCGATCAGCAATTCGGCAAAGCCCACCACCACATTCAGCGGGGTACGTATATCATGGCTGATTTCCGATTTCAGACGCTCCTTCGCGATGTTGTCCGTCTCTGCCTGCAAGGCGGCTTCAGCCGTCTTCTTCTCTACGACAGCAATCTTTCCGGAGACATAGCGCGTATACAGATAGAAAAGCAGCATCAGCAGCAGGCAGACACCCAGGAATATAAATCCTATACGGTAATTCATGTCCTGAATCTTCTGCTTCTCCAGCAACAGCTCGTCAATGTGGTAAATCTCCTTCACCTGCTTCAACTGGTTGGCCGAGAAGGCATTGTTCAGCGAATCCTGCTTGCGTATGAGGTAGCGCCGGGTCTCGATGGCCCCGTCAATGTCCCCCTTGTCATATTGCGTACTCGCCTTGTAGTTTATCAAAGTGGCAAAGGTGGAGACGTAGTTGTTCAGTACCGTAGGGGTCACCTCGTCTATCAATGCGATGCTTTTGTCATACTCATCGGTCTTGGCATAATATTGAAGCTGTATCAACTGGACATTCAGCCAGAAGACGGGATCTACATGCGGCTCAAGCAGTTTCTTTACTTTCTCGATATGCTCGTGCGCCACTGTAAAGTTCTTCTGGTTCATGTAGTGCAGGATATACTTCACTTCGCAGTCAATCTCGAAATTGCTCCAGTTCTTCCGTGTCTCGGGTTCTTTGGAAATGACCGCCTGCAACGTCGTGTCCATTTCATGCAAATAGGGCAGCTTCAGGCTGTCTTTACCGCCATTGCCGTATACCTGGGCAATACGCGACAGTATATCCACCTTCAGGCTGGCCTTTGTCTGGGGAGAGAAATTCCGGTAAGCCTCCAAGAAAGAGTCCAGTGCCTCATTCGGGCGGCTGGACACTCCGTAGGCACATCCCAGACTGTTATACGCTGCTATCATCCCGTTATTGCTATGGCGGAGTTTTGATTCCTCCAACGTCTCCTTAGCCACATACACCGCTTTCTCTATCTGTCTCTTGGAAGCCAGGGCGCGGCTGATGGCAGCCTTCTGCTCCAGATAATAATCGTAAGTGCCTACCTGGGGGACAAAATCCTTCAGCACATCCACCCAATACGACAGACTGTCCGGGTCGTGTTTCTTGTCATAACATGCCGCCAGATAGTAAGCGCCCATATTCTCATAGAAAGCGTTCTTCTGCCGCCGCGCCTCCTCGTACAGACGGGTGGAAAAAGTCATGTTATAGGGAGCATACTGGTGCTTGTAGGCCATGTCACGGAGATACGTCAGCCGGACAAGGGTGGCCGGCAGGGTATCGGCAACCTTCAGGATGCTGTCCTGATACCGGACAGCCCCCGTGTCTTCTGCCAGCAGCGGACAGATATATCCGCAAAACAAAACATGGATGAGAATCAGTATTCGTTTCATTGCGCCGTTCCTCCGTGTAATGCGGGATTATACTTCAAAGGATGCGTAAAACAGAAACGCGCGCCACGGGTGTACCCACTGTCCACCCACAGCTTGCCGTTCATATATTTCACAATCAGTTGGCAGATGGAAAGGCCCAGTCCGCTTCCCTGCACAAAATCATTCAGCTTTTCAAAGCGTTCAAAAATCAAGTGCTGCTTCTCCGGTGGAATGCCGCATCCGGTATCCGTCACGGAGAAAAGTGCCGTACCGGCATCAGCCATCTTCAGTTCCAGCACGATGGAGCCTTGTTCCGTAAACTTGGTGGCATTCACCAGCAGGTTTATCAAGACTTGGCGGAGGCGCGCATCGTCCGTATCCAGCATCAGGACGGACAAATCCGTGTCAAAACGCATTTCAACCTCCAGCTTGCGCGAGGCCATCACGGTCTCCACGACCTCATTACACAACTTCACGGCATCATGCGTGCGGATGTTGAAGGTTATATTGTCATTCTCGAAATCCGAGAAATCCAGAATGTCATTGATAAGTTTCAGCAACTGAAAGGAATTCACCTTGATAATTTCGGAGAACTCCCGGCGCGATTCGTCATCGAACGACTCGTCCTCATCCGTCAGTACCGCCGAGAATCCGACAATGGCATTCAGCGGCGTACGTACCTCATGGCTCATGTTCGAAAGAAACATATTCTTCCGTTGTATGGCTTGCACCGCTTTCTCCTTCATCGCCTCCTGCCGCATCTGGGAACGCTTCAAACGGAATATCTTCTTCCAGCCCAGCACCAGGAGGAATATCAGAAACAGTACGGACACAATGATGCCTGCCAGATAGAAACGCATGGATACAATGCGGTCGCGTTCGTTCTGGTAGGCCAGTTGGTCGGCCTGGAAACGGGTACAGAGCCGGTCTATCTCCTTGGGATAGTTCTTCTCGAACGAAGTCTTGATATACGAAAAGACCTTGCCGTACTGTCCGTAGGCTTCTTCCTTATTTCCCATCTTCACCAGTAAATCCGCTTTTTCGAGCAGAGCTTCCTTGTAGATGTTATGGTTTATCCGGGCATATTCGGTTTGAAGGAAATCATTGTAGGCGGTCAAGGCTGCCTCATGCTCTCCGGTGGCCACCAGATAACGGGCATCTATAATCAGAAGGTATTGCCGTATCTCCGGAATCAGCTGCGTTTCAAGCTGGCCTATCTGTACCAGACAATGGCTGGCAGCTTTCAAGTCACCCTTGAATAATTGGCAGGAAGCATTGGAGATGTGACGCATGGCCAGCTCCAGCGGAGAAAGCCGGTCTTCCGGATAGAGGTTCAGACGTGCAAGATAACGCGAGGCACCGTTTACATTCCGTATGCGCAGGTTATAATCTATCAGTTCCACCAGTAGCATACGGATATGCACATCCTCCCCGTCCATCCCATCCAGCAGTCTCAAGGACTCTTCATAAGCGACACCGGCTTCCCGGAGCCTGCCGGTATAGCTGTACACCTCTCCCATGGCATTCAGCGCAAGGGCATTGCCGAAGGGGTAGGCAAGCGCGCGGGCTTTGGAGTACATCTGGTCGCTCTGGGCAATAGCCATACGGATTTCTCCACGGAAAAGGGAGGATTTTATAAGTATTCTTTCCAGTTCGAAATAGGTGTAATAGCGCTGGGATTCATCCAATTGGGACAAAAGGCCGTCGGCATTCAGCGAGTCACACTCCTCCCGGGTCAGATAGTCGAAACCGAGGCTGTTGTGAAAAGTGGAGATGACCTCATGGACTATACTTTCCTTTTCTTTAGTCCAAGAATCCGCTTTATCTGTTGCCGATGCAATTATTGTGCTCCCGAACCAAATAAAGAAAAGGAATATATATAGTTGCTTTATCCTCATTTATAAGACTTTGTCTGCTTTAAAAGTTACATTTTTAATGCAACGCGGTCTTGCAAAGATATTATATCTTTTTGGAACGGACAAAGAATCAGTTAAAATAACAACATTTTAAAAACAAAAGGAAGCCAAGGTCGATGTCACTATTACGGCAACTACCATCCACCACTCCACACGCCGGTTGATGCGGACAGCCACACGCATATCTTCTGTCTTCAGAGGCCGTTCATTAGAACCGATATAAGGTTTCCATACCTCCTCGCCGAAATAGTTGTGCGGCCCCCCGAAACGGCAATTCAAAATACCGGCAAGGGCGGCTTCCGGATAACCGGAATTGGGACTGGCATGCTGGCTGCCATATCTGCCCACAAAAGCAAACAAGGAAAGGCGACCGGAAACCAGTACCATCAGAAAGGCTGTCAGACGAGCAGGAATATAATTGGCAACATCATCCAGACGGGCGGCGAAACAGCCGAACCGACGATAGCGCTCGTTCTTGTAGCCGACCATGGAATCCAACGTGTTCACCATCTTATAGGCAAGCATGCCCGGAACTCCCAACAGCAGATACCAGAATAAGGGAGCAACGACCCCGTCACTCAAATTCTCTGCCAAAGTCTCCAATGCCGCGGTTCTCACCTCCTGCGCCGAGAGCGCAGACGTATCACGCCCAACGATACGTGCCACTTGCATCCTCCCTTCCTCCAAGGAACGGTCCACCGCCTTGAACACCATACGCACCTCGCGAACCAGCGTAGTGCCCGCCAAGCAATAGAATATCAGCAGTATCTGCACCGTCAGCAGCATGCCCGGAGAAAAGAGTGCAGCCAAGCGGAGTAGCAGAAGCGTGACGAAATACACACCTGCCACGAGGAGCACCGTCATAAGCGCTCCTTTCAGGAAACGCGAATCGCCCCGGTTCAACCGGTGCTCACAGAAAGAAATGGCTTTGCCGAAAGCCACCACCGGATGGGGTAGCCACGCCGGGTCGCCCAGCCAGTGGTCGAGCAGCCAGGCTGTGAGAAGCGGCAGGTTCAAGTTGAAGGCGACACCCAAAAGTATAAGCACATCTTCTTCCATCGGTTATTCCTCCTCAAGCCATTGTCCTATTGCTTTTACAAGCCTGTCATTCTCCTCCCGGCTCTGGGCGGCTATACGGAAGAAATGCTCATTCAGTCCGTCGAAGTTGGAGGCGTCCCGAATCAAGATACCATGCTCCCCTGCCAGATAGTCTTTCAAAGCGGAAGCCCTACCCATACGGAGGCACACCAGCATGAAATGGGTTTCGGTGGCCCATACCTCCAGTCCTCCCAATGCCTCGAGCGCACTGCGCAGGCGGGCAGCCTCTTGCAAGTAAGACGCCACATCCAGCGGATTGGGAACATCATGTTCCAGCAGATGGAGCCCTGCCTCAATGGCAAGCTGGTTGACCGACCAGGGCATACGGTTGGTACGCAGACGGTGCAGCAGGTGGGGGGCGCCGGTGACATATCCCAGTCGCAGACCGGGAACGGCATAACGCTTGGTCATGGAGTGCAGCAGCAAGACGTTGGGAAACTCCGCAGCCTCGGCAGCAGAGAAAAGCGGACGCAAGGTGAAAAACTCGTAGGACTGGTCGATGACGAAACAGACCTGCGGATTATGACTGATAAGTGTTGCCAGATATTCCTTCTCCACAACCGTTCCGGTAGGGTTATTGGGATTGCACAGCCACAGCATGCGCACCTCTTCCGGCAAGCGATACCCCTCGCTCTCCGCAGGAAGCCGGTAGAGGGAAGTGACCCGATGGCCGTGCATGCGGCAGGCATCGGCATATTCACTGAAAGTGGGCTGCACAATGGCGGTGTTTGTCCCGCGGAAAGTCTGTGCGGTAAGATAGATGGCTTCGGTAGCTCCGTTCGTCACGCACACTGCCTCGGCAGGAAGACGGTGGCAGCGGGCAAGGCAGGCCTCAAACGTGTAAGGCTCCGGTTCGGGATAGTTGCCGATGCCGTCAATCCGGGCACACAGATGCGCCTTCAAGGCAGAGAGGTCTACCCTGCTGTAAACGTTCGAGCTGAAGTTTGCCGTAATGGGACGGCTGTATTTATAGGAATCGTCTCCGTGTCCTTCAATCATGGTTCTTTGTCAATATTTGGTAGATAAGCGGCAGGTTGACGTGGCGGCGCACGTGCTCGGCAAGCCTATCGTATTGTTCTTCTTTGAATGTATGGTAATCGAAAGCGCCGGCATTCCCGGACAGTTTGTCTGCAAAAGGCGCAAGCAGGAAATCTATGAATTCCGGATTGTCGAGAATGCCATGAATATAGGTCCCCATGCAGGTGGAGTCCACGCAGTAACCGTCGGTAGAGCCGTTCTCCAAAAGATTCAGGGGAGAATCGGGAGTACCTTCCACGGGGGTGGTCACTCCCATATGGATTTCATAACCCTGCATTAATGAAGAATGGAGAGTGGAAGATGGAGAATGGGGACTGCACAGACCGAACTTCACCTGGCGGGTCACCTTCTCTCCCGACATGCGGGTACTGATGGGCAACAGCCCCAGTCCGGGCAGGCGTTCAATGTCCCCCTCCACATGCTCAGGGTCGAGCACCTCCTGCCCCATCATCTGATAGCCGCCGCAGATACCCATCACGGTGGCACCTTCACGGTGGGCACGGATGATGGCAGCCGCCACACCGTTACGGCGTAATTCGTAAAGGTCATCAAGCGTGCTCTTGGAGCCGGGCAGCAGGATGACGTCGGCCTTTGCCAGCTCATCCACATTGTTGGTATAGAAGAGATGTACGCGCGGGTCACGTTCCAGGACATTAAAATCGGTAAAGTTACTGAGGTGGCGCAGCAGAATGACGGCGATGTTCACCTTTCCCTTCTCGGCACGGACAGACTTTGCGGCAAGCGCCACGGAGTCTTCTTCTTCAATGTAGATATCACGGTAGTAAGGTACTACCCCGACAACGGGAATGCCGCAAAGCTCCTCCAGCATCGTAATGCCCGACTCGAAGAGACGTATATCCCCCCGGAACTTGTTGATAAGAATTCCTTTAATGCGTTCCCGCTCATGGGGACGAAGCAACATCAGCGAACCATAGACACTGGCAAACACACCGCCACGGTCAATGTCCCCCACAAGGATTACATCGGCTCCGGCATGCAGGGCCATCGGCAGATTGACAAGGTCGGTATCCCGCAGATTGATTTCGGAGATGCTTCCCGCGCCTTCCAGCACAACGGGATTATAGCGAGCGGCAAGGCGGTCGTAGGCAGCACAAACCTCCCGGCGCAGCTCGTCGCGTCCTTCCTTGCGGAAATACTCATAAGCATTGCGGTTGCCGATAGGACGCCCGTTGAGGACAACCTGCGAGGTATGGTCCGACTGTGGTTTCAGCAGTAGCGGATTCATGTCCGTGTGGCAAGGCACTCCGGCGGCTTCTGCTTGCACAGCCTGGGCACGGCCTATCTCCAGCCCTTCGGGAGTGGCAAATGAATTGAGCGCCATATTCTGTGCCTTGAACGGTGCGGGCTGATAGCCGTCCTGCTTGAAGATGCGGCAGAAGGCGGCAGCAATGATACTCTTTCCCACATCACTGCCCGTCCCGGCAAACATAATCGGATGAAGTTTCTCCATAAATTCCATTTTAGCGAATGCAAAGATAGTGCAAATCCGAATATCTCTCCCATTCATAAGCCATATCTTCGGAAACTATTCGTTATATTTGTAACGTTCTATTCAAAAAGATGACTACTGAACAATTCCCACCTCCTCTTGTTTAGAGAAACAAGAACCCCTAAACCGAACGAACTTATGAATAATCTATTATGCCGGAGATTCTTTCCGGCTGCTGCCTGCGTGCTGCTTGCCATCGGTGGAGTGGCCGCACAAACCTCCCTTCCCCTTAGCTTCGGTGATGCCCTGAGGCAGATGCAAAACGGCAACCGCAGCCTGAAAATAGCCGACAAGGGAATTGAAGCCGCCCGTGCGGAACGTGACAAACTGAATGCCCTCTGGTACCCCTCCCTGCAAGGTGCCGGTACGTTCGTGCATCTTTCCGAAAAGATAGAGGTAAAACAGCCCCTTTCCCAGTTCACCGACCCGGCAAAGGACTTTGTGCACAACATCGTGCCGGACGACCAATTCATCAGCAGCATACTCGACCAGATAGGCTCCCATACCCTTGCCTTTCCACTGGCTCCACGCAACCTGACTTCCGTCGGCCTGACCGCCGAATGGGTCGTATTCTCCGGCGGCAAGCGCATCCGGGCCTCGAAGATAGGCAACACCATGATAGACATCGCCCGCGAAAACCGGGGACAGACCGATGCCACGCAACGCACCCTGCTGGCAGAAAGCTACTTCGGGCTGAAACTTGCGCAAGAGGTAGTACGCGTGCGGCAGGAGACTTACAACAGCCTACAACGCCATTACCAGAATGCCCTTAAACTGGAAGCTGCCGGCATGATAGACAAGGCAGGCCGGCTCTTTGCCCAAGTGAATATGGATGAAGCTGCCCGTTCACTGGAGGCTGCCCGGAAGGAGGCCTCCGTCGTGCAAAGTGCCCTGCGCACCCTGCTCAACCTGCAAGACACATGCAGCATCCATCCTACTTCGGAGCTTTTCATCAACAACCAACTGCCCGCCAAAGAGGAGTTCCTGCAAGCCATGCGGGTGGAGAACTACACCGTGAACCAACTGCAACTGCAGTCACAGATTGCCCGCCAGCAGCTCCGCATCGACCAGAGCGGCTACCTGCCGGACATCGCCGTATTCGGCAAGCAGACCCTCTATGCCCACGGCATACAAAGCAATCTTGTCCCCCGCACCATCGTAGGTGTGGGCTTCACCTGGAACCTGTTCGACGGACTGGCGCGTGAGAAGCGCATCCGCCAGTCGAAGATAGCCCAGCAGACCCTTGCCCTGGGACAAGAAAAAGCCAAAGAAGACCTGAGCGTAGGCATCGACAAGCTATACACCCAACTGCAAAAGGCACAAGACAACGTACGCGCCCTGAATACCACCATCGAGCTGAGCGAAGAGCTGGTGCGAATCCGCAAGAAATCCTTTGCCGAAGGCATGGCAACCAGTACCGAGGTCGTAGATGCGGAAACGATGCTGGCAACCGTCCGCGTGGCGCGTCTGGCAGCCTACTACGAATATGATGTGGCACTGATGAACCTGCTGGCTATCTGCGGAACGCCGGAACGGTTCGAGAAATATTTCGAGACAACTTATTAAAACCTACCCTTTATGAAAATCAATAATAAAAGCATCAGCATTGCATTCGTCATTATCCTGGCCGCAACGGTCATCATTTCGCTTGCCGGCATATTACTCATGAGCCGGCAGCCCCTGGTTCTGCAAGGACAAGTGGAAGCAACGGAAATACGTATCAGCGGGAAGCTGCCCGGACGTGTGGACTCCTTCCTCGTACAAGAGGGCGACTGGGTGAAGGCAGGCGATACGCTTGTCGTCATCAACAGCCCCACCATCGAAGCCAAATACCGCCAGGTGAATGCCCTGGAGCAGGTGGCCCAGGAGCAGAACAAGAAGATAGACGCCGGTACCCGCCGCCAGATTGTGGCCACCGCCCGGCAACTCTGGAACAAGACGCAGAGCGACCTTGCCCTCGCCAAGACTACTTACCAGCGCATTGTAACGCTTTATAAGGACAGTGTCGTCACCTCCCAGCGGCGTGACGAGGTGGAAGCCATGTACAAAGCCGCCCAAGCCGCCGAACGTGCCGCCTACGAGCAATACCAGATGGCCGTGGACGGAGCGCAGAGCGAGGACCGTGCCTCGGCCCGCAGCCTGGTGGAAGCGGCGCGAAGCACCGTCGATGAAGTCTCCTCCCTCCTCGTCGACTCCCGTCTCACCGCTCCCGAAGACGGCCAGATAGCCACCATCTTCCCAAAACGCGGAGAGCTGGTGGCCCCCGGCACTCCCATCATGAGCCTTGTCGTGATGGACGATGCACACGTGGTACTGAACATACGCGAGGACCTGATGCCGCAGTTCAAGATGGGAGGCACTTTCCGTGCCGATGTCCCCGCCATCGACGGCAAGGACATTGAATTCCGCATCTATTACATCAGTCCGCTGGGCAGCTTCGCCACCTGGAAATCCACCAAACAGACGGGCAGCTATGACATGCAGACGTTCGAGATACACGCACGTCCCACACAGCAGGTAGAGGGATTGAGACCGGGGATGTCCGTACTCTTAAAAATGAAGAATAAAAAATGAAAGATAAAGAATTTGGCTACGCAATGAAAGCGCTCCGCATGGTTATCCGTCGCGAATGGCACCGCATGACCTCCCGCCGTCTATACCTCGGCGTCTGCGTCGTGCTACCCTTGCTCTGTCTGTTCTTCATGGCCACCATCTTTGGAAACGGACAGATGGAGAACATTCCCGTGGGTATCGTCGACCTGGACAACACTGCCACTTCGCGCAATATCTCCCGACGCATCTCTGCCGCCCCCACCTTCCGTGTGACGGAGCATTTCACCGACGAAGCCGACGCCCGCCGGGCATTGCAACAGAAGGACATATACGGCTACCTCGTCATCCCGCCCCGCTTCGAACAGAAGGCGGTGACGGGAACTGGCGCAACGCTCACCTATTATTACCACTATGCCCTTCTTTCAGTAGGCAGCGAGCTGATGGCGGCGTTCGAGAATACGCTTGCCCCCGTGGCGCTCTCGCCCATCGTGATGCAGGCCGAAGCTCTGGGAGTCAGCGGAGAACAGATACAGACCTTTCTGCTCCCCGTAGAAGCCAGTACCCATCCCCTCTACAATCCGGACATGGACTACTCCATCTACCTGAGCCAGCCTTTCTTTTTCGTACTGTTCCAGATACTCATCCTGCTCACCACCGTCTACTCCATAGGCAGCGAACTGAAATTCGGCAGCGCCGGCGAATGGCTGGAGATGGCACGAGGCAATATCCTCACTGCCGTAGCAGGGAAACTGCTGCCCTATACCCTCATCTTCTCGTCCATCGGTATCCTGGCAAACTATGTACTGTTCGGCCCGCTACATATCCCCTTCGCTGGCAGTCTGTGGCTGATGAATGCAGTGACCGTGCTCTTCATCATCGCTACCCAGGCATTGGCGGTCTTTATCTATTCTGTCTTTCCCAAGATTGCCTATATCATCAGTGTAGTATCCATGGTGGGGTCGTTGGGGGCTACGCTGTCCGGAGTCACGTTTCCCGTTACAGCCATGTATGCGCCCGTGCATGCGGCCTCCTACCTCTTCCCCGTGCGGCACTTCACGGAGGCGGCACAAGCCATGATTTACTTCGATGCAGGATTTGCCTACTTCTGGCAGTCGGTAGCTACACTCTTCATCTTCCTATTGGCAGCACTGCTGATACTGCCATTGCTGAAATGGTGGATAAAAAAAGAGATAAGGGAAGAAGCAATCTCCGCCTCCCCATCACCTTGCCCACCTACCGCATTGTCAACAGCTTCCGTCATCCGCCACGAGTGGCATGCCATCGCCACCAATCCCGCCATCCTGCTCGTGCTGGCAGGCGGTATCTTCCTCTACGGACTGCTCTACAACTACATGTACGCCCCCAACCTGGTGCGCAAGGCTCCCGTCGCAGTGGTAGACCTCTCCCACTCCGCCCTCAGCCGCGAATACATCCGACTGCTCGACGCCACTCCCCAGACCGCCGTCTACGGCCAGACACCCAACATCCTCGAAGCCCGCCAATGGATGAAGCAGGGCGACGTGGCAGGCATCCTTTACCTGCCTGCCGACTTCGAGGCACGTGTGGCACGGGGCGAGACTTCGGTCTTCGTACTCTATGCCGCCACGGACGCTTTCCTCAACTTCAAAGGACTGCAAGAATCCAGTGCGCGCGTCATGCTTGCCGTGAACGATGCCCACCGCATGGAGGGCACCGTATTCCTACCTCCGCAAGGACTGCTGGCAGTGGCTTCGTCCGCTCCCGTCAGCGTGTCCGGCACGGCGCTCTACAACTATACAGAGGGCTACGGTTCCTATCTGATTCCCGCCGTCCTAATTGTCATCATCTTCCAGACGATGCTGATGGTGATTGCCATGCTGACGGGCGAGGAAGCGGAAGCCCGAAGAAAAGGAATACGGCTGATGCGTGCCGACTCATTGAAGGATACATTACGGATTGTCGGAGGCAGGACCTTCGTATACTTCATGCTCTACGTGGTGTTTTCCCTATTCCTGCTGGGACTGTTGCCGCACCTGTTCAGCATCCCACACATCGGCAGCGGAGGAGACATCGTCACAATGATGATACCCTTCCTGCTGGGCACGAGTTTCCTTGCCCTGGCCGTCTCCCGCTGGTTTACAGACTCCGAAGCGCCGTTGCTGATGATAGCCTTCTTCTCTGTGGGCTATATCTTCCTTTCGGGCGTGTCCTATCCGCTGGAGCTGATGCCGTGGTATTGGCAGACAGCCCACTATCTGTTTCCGGCAGGTCCTGCCGTACTTGCTTTTGTAAAACTGAATTCAATGGGTGGAACGCTGGCCGACGTATGGCCGCAGATGCTGACGATGTGGATACAAGTATTGGTCTATGGAACTTTGGCGCTCTGCACTACACGCCACCTCTACGGAAAAGGAAAAGTGAAGGCATAAAAAAAGGCTATCTATCCCAGACAGCCAATCTTTTGTTAACCTTAAATCTAATACTATGAAAAACACATTGCAAATGTACGGACTTCCCCGAAATATCCAAAATTTCTGTCCATGACGGTCTCATTTATAACATGGTTTAATAGGAATATGCCGTTGTTAACAGATAGAGGCTGATCAAATAAGAAATTTTCACTATCTTCATCCCCAAAATCGAACATCATAACTAAAGAATATTTTGCCATGATTCATACCATACTCGATACAGACCTTTACAAATTCACCACCTCGTATGCCTACATCAAATTGTTTCCCTATGCCATGGGCACTTTCAGCTTCAAGGACAGAGACGACACCGCCTATACGGACACGTTTCTGAAGGAACTGCAAGAGGCGGTGGACAGCCTGGCACAGACCGTACTTACTGCCGAAGAGCTGGAATACATGACCCGCCACTGCCGTTTCCTGCCGAGGGTCTATTGGGAGTGGCTCTCCTCCTTCCGCTTCCAGCCGGAGAAGGTAAGCATCCATCTGGACGAGGACCGGCACCTGAACATTGAAATCACGGACTATCTGTACAAGGCCACCCTTTACGAAGTCCCCCTGCTTTCCATCGTATCCGAAATAAAGAACCGTTCTTTGGGAAACGTGGCCGACATGGACGGCATACTCTGCAAACTGTCCGAAAAGGTGGCACTCTCCAACCGACACCAGCTGTATTTTTCGGAGTTCGGCACCCGGAGACGCTTCTCGTTCGAGGTACAGGACAAAGTCATAGACCGTCTGAAGGAAGCCGCCGAATACTGTACCGGGACTTCCAACTGCCACTTCGCCATGAAATACGGCATGAAGCCTATGGGGACGCATCCGCATGAATGGTTCATGTTCCACGGCGCACAGTTCGGCTACAAACACGCCAACTACATGGCCTTGGAAAACTGGGTGAACGTGTACGACGGTGACTTGGGCATCGCACTGTCCGATACCTATACCTCCGGCATTTTCTTAAGTAACCTGAGCCGCAAGCAGGCCAAACTATTCGACGGTGTACGCTGCGACTCCGGCGATGAATTCGATTTCACCGACAAGCTCGTTGCCCGCTACCGCGAACTGGGCATCGACCCTACCACTAAAACCATCGTCTTCAGCAATGCGCTCGATTTTGGCAAGGCACTCGACATCCAGGAGCATTGCAGGGGCAAAATCCGCTGCTCCTTCGGCATCGGCACCAATCTGACGAATGATACCGGATTCAAGCCCTCCAACATCGTAATGAAACTGACGCAATGCAAGATGAACGTCAACCAGGAATGGCGCGAATGCGTGAAGCTGTCCGACGATGCAGGAAAGCATATCGGCAGCGAAGCGGAAGTACGGGCATGTCTGTATGATTTAAGGCTCGGACAGCAAATAGAACCCCTATGCTGAAAACAGCTTCCCGGCGGTTAGCGATAAGTGCTTACTGTCTTTTCCTTTTGTAGGCAAACTCTTGCCATTTCTCCTCCGGCCAGTCCTGCCGCTGCATCTCCATGCGGGCCATGACGAAGAACAAGTCCGAAAGGCGGTTGATGAAGCGCAGAATATCCTCGTTCACGGGGTCTTGGCGATGGAGTGTCCACAAACGGCGTTCGGCACGGCGGGCCACGGTACGGGCAAACTGCAGTTGGGCTGATATGGGAGTGCCACCAGGCAAAAGGAAGTAGCCGTTGTCCGTCAGCAAGACGGTCATGGCATCCATCTCCTGCTCACAGCGTAGCGTGAGCTCTGCGGCAGAAAGCGGATTAGGATTTACCACTCCCGAGGGAGTGGCCACATGGCTCATTACCACCATCAGTTCCCGCTGGACAGCATGCAGCAACTCCTGCCAGCTATCTTCTGCCGAAAGCATGGAACGCACAATGCCAATCACCGCATTCAGTTCATCAAGGCATCCGTTTGCCTCGATACGGATATCGTCTTTCGGCACGCGCATGCCACCATGAATACCTGTTGTTCCTTTGTCTCCAGTTTTGGTATAGACTCTTTTCATTCTCTATTTGATAAGGAACTGTGCCCACTGCGGGATTTCCTCTACATATTGTTTGAAGAGGGTCCCGTTTACAGTGCGGAACAATAATCGAGGAATTTGATTTTCTATTGAATTATCGTAGACATATACCCTATCAACCAAGGATATTGCTTTGCCTATATTCAATAACGATTTATAATAACGGGAAATAATTTTGGAAATGGGAACTTCATGCCCTCCATTCAAATAGCGCTGTGTAATACGCCGTACATTTATCTCAGGATTATTTGTACAGACAAAAAAAATGCGAATAAAAAATCCTGCTTTTTTTGCTTCTTCAACAAATGCAAGTTTTTCGTCTGAGGAAAAGACTGTTTCAAATACAAAATCTTGCCTTTTCCTTAAACACTCATAACGCATTTTAGTCGCCAATTCTGCTGCCTTCAATACTGCAACGGGAGAATTCCAATCACCATATTGTTCTTGCGCTATATTATCAGGATTAATGTAAAGGCTATTTTCTGCCCATTCATTATGAAGCAGTTGCACTGTCGTAGAAGTTTTACCCGAACCATTCGGACCAGCTACTATACAAAGTGTCGGATTTTTTTCGTTCATCACATGGATATATCACTTACATTTTTAGCTCTATATGCTTTCAATTTTTCTCTCACCTCTTGCATTCTCCGCTCCAATTCTCTTTTTGCCTTGCGAGAACTTTCACGGGCCGCAACAGCCACTTGTTCCATCAAAGCATGCAGTTGTTCATCAGTAGGGTCTTCCAAAGAAGACAAGCGATAAGTATTCAGTTTCATAATCAATATATTTAAATGAAAACAAAGATACTCCACTATTTCGAGAACACAAACGAAATTACATAAAATATCAATGCGCTATCCGGACTTTTTCATAATGAATTCAAACTTAGATTAGGACTATTTTTAATCAAGGAATGATTAAAATGCAAAAAACGGCCGGACATGCCATGCAGAAGTCTTATTATATCCTTGTAAGCAAACCCTTTCCCACTTATATAAGGGATCATCAATATGCCAGAGAAGCATCCAGCTTCTATCTTTATCATATTGAGAACTGCAACTGAAACCAAGTCTGTAGTTCACGTTAAACTGCGGTAACGATTTACCAACTTTGAATAACTGTCCTTCTAATTTATCTAACGTTTCCTGTCCCCACTTTTCATCTTGTAAACCATTACCGGTATTGTGTTGGAAGTTTTCCGGAGATCTTCCACAAATATTCACCAACATATCAAACCATTGCCCTATACTTGGCAGAAACCACGGACTGCGTTCAATCCCATCCGGTACCTTATTGCTGTTATTGTAAGTTTTCACCAGATAAAAAGCACGACAGTCGCTTACAAAAGATGCATCACCCTCATGATTTGCCAGCATCTGTAAAGTTTCAGAGTAGCCATTCATGTTATTCTTGATTCTACTAAAATCATGCTTTGACTTTACATCAGCTATTGATATTGTGTCAATACCCACTTCGATTAAATCCACCGGTCCCCAATTCCCTTCTTTCAAACTATCCAACATCATCACATAGGCATGATTCCATCCCTTTTCATTGCACTTCTTGTCTGTCATCCTTTCCGGATCGCAAGTAATTACCATTCCGATAGCATTTTTATAATCATAGATTTTCCCATCTTCTTCCAACATTCCATTTCCTGGATGTACCTCTATTCTTCTATCGATTTCGTTCTGAAAGATAAAATCCCCGGGATAAAGCTTTCTTTCTATACTTCCTTTACCGGGTACGGGACTGATAACTTTCAGAGTATAGCATTTTCCAGAAACAAGAGTAATGGAGCTGCCCGAATAATTTATCTTTATATTCGTATCATCTCTTCCATTGGTAGTCGTATAGTTTCCGGTAACCCGTGCATTTGCTTGTGGCGGAACAATGGCACAATATTTCAAAGAATCTATCTGATATGGAGTAATACCATTCAGACTCACATTAATAGCTACCGAGTCTGTTCCTAAAACCCTCGATTCCATATGGTAAACAAAGCCTGCCTTTTCAGGAGCAAAACAACCTACGTATACTTGCGGTTGCAACACAAGCAATGCAAACTGGTGTTGAAACTGCAAGCTCAAGATTATTCCGGAAGAATTGTCAATAGCAGGTACGCCGGTGGCAATCAACAAGTCGCTGACAATATGCTTTTCTGTTGTGGACTGGTCTTTCGAAGGTTGCAGTTTTTCATTCCCGGTCAGTGAGGCAATAGCTCCGTCCATACCCTTTGAGACATCTATTGTGATATTCCTCCTATATGGATAGTATGCGACATAACTCACTCCATCATACCAATAAAGTGTACCATTTCCCACCGGATTCCAACTGCCGCTTGACCTATTGTAAACCAATTTGGCATTATCAATATCATCCATTATAGCACCGTCCTTTATGGCAAAAACACCAATCGAATCACCATCGACAAACTCCATTTTAAGATGTTCATCCTTTACAGAGGTACGTGTAGAGGACTTTCCTGCATGGGATAACTCTTCAAAATCAGCTACTATAGCCCGGATTGTAAAGGGGACTCCCTCACAGCCCGTAGACCTTTTCTCTATCGCAAAGATACAAACAAATTTGGAATATAAATATGCAGAAATACCGGGACTTTTCAAGCAAAACATGAAAGGAAAAAGAAGGAAAGTCCAGCAGATTCAAAAGATGTTTTACAAGATTAGGCTCCACCGAACAAAGACATCACATCCATCTCGCCCCAATACAGATGTGTATAGCTGGCAATCAGGTTCTTATAACGAAAAATGGGAGTAGCGACCTTCTCTCCTCTGGCATTGAAAACCTGCACTATCGAGGGAGTAAGACTGTACGCACCACTTTCTTTTCCACCAGCTTCGGGCACAGCAAGCTGCGTATAATGGAATTCGTGTCCTTTAAGCCGCCATCCGTTATAGTCGAACCGACGGTATCCCAATGTCAGTTTCCTGCGTTTACGCTCGTTCGTGATGCTGAAAGGTAATACTCCCACCATCTCATTTCCGACATTGCTTACACTGTTCCCGGTGCTTCTTCCGTCTGTATCACTGCCTCCCCCGTCCGTATCCCCATCAGAAAGAACGGACTGCGAAAGATATATCATCCCCCCGCATTCTGCCAGCGTCCTGCCACCAGCCTCTATATAGCTGCGGATAGACTCCCTGGCAAGCCTTGCCCCGGCAAGTTCCTCCAGACGGTTCTCGGGATAGCCGCCGGGCAGATAGAGCAAATCCGTCTCTTGCGGAATAGCCCGGTCCTGCTCCGGATTGAAGAAAGTGACCGTGCCCATACAGCGCAGAATATCCAGATGCTCCGCATAGAGGAAGGAAAAGGACTCTTCGTTGCGCGCTACCGAGATATGCAGCTTCCCCGGCTCTGATAGTACCGACTTCTCCTCCACAGCCGCCGCAGGCAATGGAAGCCCGATTGTCGAGAGTAGCAGTTCCCAGTCCACATGTTCCTCCAGCAAGCCTGCCAGCATGTCCAGCCCCTCCGTCTCCTTAGAACGGCTGAAATCCAGCCCCAGATGGCGTGACTCCTGCTCCAGTTCCTTCCGTTTGGGCAGATAGCCCAGACAAGTCACGTTCAAGTCTTCACAGACCTCCTGCAGCATCCGGTAGTGGTGGGGTGAGCCGACACGATTGAAGATAACTCCCGCAATACGTATATCCGGACGGAAATTGATGAACCCCGACAACAAAGGAGCCATGGAATAGGCAGCCGACTTGGCATCGACCACCAGCACCACAGGAATACCCAAGAGCCGTGCCACTTCTGCCGACGAGCCCCGGTCGCGGTCGTACCCGTCGTACATCCCCATCATCCCCTCGACCACGGCAACATCAGCATCTGCCGAATAGCGTGCATACAGACTGCGGACATGCTCCGGAGATGCCATGAAAGTATCCAGATTGATGGAAGGACGGCCACATACCGCCTCGTGATACTTAGTATCTATATAATCGGGACCGCACTTGAAAGGCTGCACCTTCAGACCTTTCTTCACAAACAATGCCATCAGTCCACGACTGACGGTGGTCTTTCCACTGCCCGATGTAGGGGCGGCTATGAGAAACTGAGGAATGGAATCCATTATGAAGCTATCAAATTAAATATTTTCCTCCTGCAAAGGTAAGCATATCTCCGACAAAAGTTTTATCTTAGCTGCGAAAATAAAACATACCACCATGATAACCGAAGAACTTAAGAAACTCTACATCGCACATACCGGACACGAACCGGAACAGATTGACGAACTCCCCTCCTCCGGCTCCAACCGCCGTTACTTCCGCCTCATCGGAAGTCCTACACTTATCGGCGTCAGCGGAGAGTCTGTGGAGGAGAACCGCGCCTTCCTCTACATGGCAGAACATTTCCGCCAGAAAGGACTGCCCGTACCGCAAGTGTTCATCCGCTCCGAAGATGATATCTATTATCTGCAAGAAGACCTGGGCGACTCGCTCCTATTCAATGCCATCGAGAAAGGCCGCAAGACCAGCGTATTCGGTGAGGAAGAGAAACAGTTGCTGCGCAAGACCATCCGTCTGCTGCCCGCCGTACAGTTTGCCGGAGCCGACGGCATGGACTTCTCCTACTGCTACCCGCAGGCAGAGTTCAATAGCCGCAGCATTCTGTGGGACTTGAACTACTTTAAATACTGCTTCCTCAAGGCTACGGGAATGGACTTCCAGGAAGACCGGCTGGAAGACGACTTCCAGAAGATGGCAGACGTGTTGCTCCGTAGCAGCTCCGCCACCTTCATGTACCGCGACTTCCAGAGCCGTAACGTTATGATAAAGGACGGCGAACCGTGGCTCATCGACTTCCAGGGCGGACGCAAAGGTCCGGTCTACTACGACGTTGCCTCCTTCTTGTGGCAGGCCAAAGCAAACTATCCCGACAGCCTGCGCCAAGAGTTGCTGAAGGAATACATCGACGCCCTGCGCAAGTACCAGCCCGTGGACGAGGCTTATTTCTATGCCCAGCTTCGCCACTTCGTATTGTTCCGCACCATGCAGGTGCTGGGTGCCTATGGTTTCCGCGGTTACTTCGAGAAGAAGCCCCACTTCATACAAAGTGTCCCCTTCGCCATCGAGAACCTTCGCCAACTGCTCCAAGAACCTTATCCAGAATATCCCTACCTCTGCCGGATTCTGCGCGAACTCACCGATCTGAAACAGTTTACAGACGACCTGCAAAAGCGTCGCCTCGTGGTGAAAGTCACCAGCTTTGCCTACAAAAAAGGTATCCCCGAAGATTCCACGGGCAACGGAGGAGGTTTCGTCTTTGACTGCCGCGCTGTGAACAACCCCGGCAAGTACGAGCGTTACAAACCCTTCACGGGACTGGACGAACCCGTTATCCGCTTCCTGGAAGACGACGGCGAGATAGCCGTATTCCTGGAGCATGCCTACGCCCTTGTCGACGCTTCCGTGAAGCGCTACATGGAACGCGGCTTCACCAATCTGTCTGTCTGCTTCGGCTGCACCGGCGGACAGCACCGCTCCGTATATTCGGCACAACACCTGGCGGAACATCTGCACAAGAAGTTCGGCGTGCAAGTGAACCTGATACATAGAGAACAGAATATTGAACAGACGTTTAAGGCCAAAGTTTAATGTGCTAATGTGAGAATATGCCAATATGAAAGCCATGATTTTCGCCGCCGGCCTGGGCACCCGGTTGCGCCCCTTGACGGACAACATGCCCAAGGCCCTCGTTCCCGTAGCAGGAAAGCCCATGCTGGAACGGGTGATACTGCGGTTGAAGGAAGCAGGATTCAACGAGATAACGGTCAATATCCACCACTTCGGGGAGCAGATTATCGACTTCCTCCGTGCCCACGACAACTTCGGCACGGAGATTCACATCAGCGACGAACGCGGCATGCTGCTCGACACCGGAGGAGGCATCAAAAAGGCACGCCCCTTTCTGGACGGACAAGAACCTTTCCTGGTGCACAACGCGGATATTCTGACGGACATTGACCTTGCAGGTCTCTACCGCCACCATCTGGAGAGCGATGCGGAGTCTACCCTGCTTGTGAGCGAGCGCAAGACTTCCCGCTATCTCCTTTTTGACGACGACTACCACCTGCACGGCTGGATAAACAAGTCCACCGGAGAGGTGAAACCGGCAGGCTTCGACTACCGGGAAACGAAGTACCGGGAACTCGCCTTCGGAGGTATCCACATCATCTCCCCCTCCCTCTTCCACCTGATGGACGATGGGCAGTGGAACGGCAAGTTCTCCATCATTCCTTTCTACTTGTCCGCCTGCACAAAGGTGCACATACAAGGCTATCCGCTGCAAGGATTCCGCTGGTTCGACATCGGCAAACCGGAGACACTGGCACAAGCGGAGGAATACTACAAACAAAAATAACAAGTAATGTAAAGCAGCCTAACATTACTTGTTAGCTCCCTTTACATTACTTGTTATCAAATCAACCTATGTACCATAGATTATCTATGGTGAAACTACGCCAACGCCAGTATCAGCAACTGAGCCGTCAGCACCCGCAGGAACATAGCCAGCGGATAGACTGTGGCGTATCCCACCGCAGGGGCATCGCAGGATGTCAAGTCCGAGGAATAGGCCAATGCAGGTGGATTGGTGTTAGCTCCGGACAGCACACCTATCAGCGTATAGTAGTTCAGCTTCCAGAAATAGCGCCCCATGAATCCTGTCACCAGCAACGGGACAACCGTGATGATGGCCCCATAGCCAATCCACACATAGCCGCCTTCGTAGATAATGGTATCGATGAATCCCTTTCCTGCACCCAACCCCACGCAGGCCAGGAACAAGGCGATACCGATTTCGCGTATCATCAGATTGGCACTCATCGTCGTGTAGGTTATCAGCTTATATTGAGGCCCGAAACGGCTGATGAGGATGGAAACCACCAACGGTCCGCCGGCCAGTCCCAGTTTCACGGGTTGGGGAATGCCGGGGAACATGAACGGCAGACTGCCCAAGATACATCCCAGGGCAATACCCAGGAAGATAGGAATCAAGTTGGGATGGTTGAGACGCTTCAGCGAGTTACCCAGCACCTTCTCCGCATGGCTCACGGCAAGCTCACTGCCTACAATCGTCACACGGTCTCCCATCTGCAACTGCAAGTGGGGAGTTGCCACCAGGTCCACGCCCGAACGGTTGATACGGGTGATGCAGGCACCGAAGTTGTTACGTATCTTGAGCTGAGACAGAGACTTGCCGTTCAGTTCCGGCTTGGTGATGAGGATGCGGCGTGAAATCAAGTTCTTGTCCTCCCGTTCCCACTCCACCGAAATTTTTCTTCCGAAGAAGGCAACAATGGCCTCCACATCTTTCGGGTTGGCAATGAACAGAATTTCATCCTGCATGTGCAGCACCGTATCGGCATTCGCCAGTTCTGTTTCCTGACTGCCGGTGTGCCGGATGCGGGAGATGACAAACGCACGGTTCAACAATGGTTTCACATCTCTGATCCGCTTGCCGTCTATTGCCTCATTGCGTATCTCTACCGATATGGGACGCACGGTCAGCTCCTGCAGATGACCCAGCCCGTGCTCGGCATCCTCCTCTTCTTTTTGGGTGTTAATCCGCATGAAAATCTTCAAGGCTAGCAGCGCCAGGATGCAGCCCACCACACCCAGCGGATAGGCAACGGCATATCCGAGTGCGATTTCCGGAGCATCCACCCCGTTGAGGTCACTGTTTGCCTGCTGGGCAGCACCCAGACCGGGGGTATTGGTCACGGCTCCGGACAAGATACCCACCATCGTAGTAATGGGGATTCCGGTGGCAAAGTGCAACACAATGGTGATAACCACGCTGAGGAAGACGGAAAGCATTGCTACCATGTTCAGCGTAAGTCCGCCCTTCTTGAAAGCGGAGAAGAATCCCGGTCCCACTTGCAGACCGATGGAATAGACAAACAGTATCAAGCCGAACTCCTTCAGGAAGTGCAGCAGATGTTCGTCGAGGTTCATGTCGAAATGTCCGAAGACAATGCCCACAAACAAAATCCAGGTGACACCCAGCGAGATGCCTGCCACCTTCAACTTGCCCAGCATGATACCGAAGGTGATGACCAGGGACAGAATTAGGACAGAGTGTGCCACTCCTCCGCCCCAAAGATTGGGATAACCCTCAAAGAGGTTTCTTAATAGTTCCATAGTTTCTATCTTTAGTTTTTACTTTTCAGCCTTATTGTTTAATTCTTAATTCTCTATTTAAAAAGTGTATCCCCACAGAAATCACTTCTCCGGGGATACGCATTTCACACATAAAAAATAACTACTATTATAAAGGCATGTTGCCGTGCTTTTTCGGTGGATTGCTCTGATTCTTGTTGTGCGCCATCTCCAATGCCTGCACCAGCTTGTAGCGGGTGTCACGCGGCATGATGACCTCATCTATGAGGCCACGCTCGGCGGCGCGGTAAGGGTTGGAGAACTTGTCTTCATACTCCTTGATAATCTCCTGCTTCTCTTCGGCAGAGGACTTGCGGTAGAGGATGTTCACTGCACCCTCGGCACCCATCACGGCGATTTCCGCCTGCGGATAAGCCAGGTTCACGTCGGCACCCGTCGGTTTGCTGGACATCACGATGTAGGCGCCGCCGTATGCCTTGCGGGTAATCAGCGTTATCTTGGGCACGGTGGCCTCGGCATAGGCATAGACAATCTTGGCGCCGTGGCGGATGATGCCGTTGTGCTCCTGCATCGTTCCGGGCAAGAAGCCGGGAACATCTTCGAAGGTTATCAGCGGGATGTTGAAGCAGTCGCAGAAACGAATGAAACGTGCCGCCTTGTCGCTGGCATCAATATCGAGCACACCTGCCAAATAGGCAGGTTGGTTTGCCACGATACCTACCGAACGCCCGTTCAGGCGACCGAAACCGATAACGACGTTCTTGGCAAAGTGAGGCATCACTTCGAAGAAGTACTGGTTGTCCAGCACCGGTTCTATAATATCCTTGATGTCATAGGGCATGTTCGGGTCCTCAGGAATGACGGTCTGAAGCGCCTCTACCCGGCGATGGATATCGTCGGAACAGGGAGTGAAGGGAGCATCTTCCATATTGTTGGACGGCAGGAAGCTCAGCAGCTCGCGGATGCTCATCAGTGTCTCCTCCTCCGTATTGCACATGAAGTGGGTAACGCCGCTCTTGCTGCTATGCGTATAGGCACCGCCCAGTTCCTCCTTGTCCACCTCCTCGTGGGTCACGGTCTTTACCACGTCCGGACCGGTGATGAACATGTGGCTCTGCTCCTTTACCATGAAGATAAAGTCGGTAAGCGCCGGAGAGTAGCATGCCCCACCGGCACACGGACCCAGAATGGCAGATATCTGCGGAATGACACCCGACGCAATGGTGTTCTGATAGAAGATGGAGGCATAGCCTGCCAAGCTGTTCACACCTTCCTGGATGCGTGCGCCGCCCGAATCGTTGAGGGCAATGACGGGAGCACCGTTCTTCAGGGCAAGCTGCTGCACCTTCACAATCTTTGCGGCATTCGTCTCGCTGAGCGAACCGCCATGCGCCGTGAAGTCGTAGGCATAGACAAATACAAGGCGGCCGTCTATCTTTCCGTAACCGGACACCATGCCGTCTCCGGCAATCTGCTTCTTCTCCATGCCGAAGTTGGTGCAGCGATGGTTCACGAACTTGTCCAGCTCATTGAACGAGCCTTTGTCCAGCAGCATGTCAATACGTTCGCGGGCAGTCATGCGGCCGGAGGCGTGTTGTTTCTCTATCTTGTCTACGCCCCCACCCAGCGAGGCACGTTTGTCCAGTTCCTCAAACTGGCGGTATATTTCTTCTCTGTTCATATTTGCATTTACAATTTAGTGATTTATAATATACGGACTGAATGCGACTCGGGATTATTCCTCCTTTATCAACTCCAATTCAATCAATACTTGGTTGGCATTTACCGGTTCGCCCTCGCTCACGAGAATGTTGCGGACGATGCAGTCGGCATTTACCTTATAGTTACTCTGCATCTTCATGGCTTCCAGCACCACGGCAATGTCTCCGGCAGCCAGTCGGTCGCCCACCTTGACGGGGATGCTCACTACCTTGCCCGGCATCGGTGCCAGAATCTTGTCGCCCTGCTTCTCGTCGGCTCCTTTCTTCATGTGCAGATACTTGGCTTGCGTGTCTACAATGTCTACGTGGAAGGAACGCTGGAGCATGCTGATGTCATAACTCTTGCCGCCCTCGCCGCGCACAAGGCCTGCGTTGAACGAGTTTCCGTTGTGCAGGATGGAGCAACTTCCGTTCTCTGCCATCACAATGTCCACTTCGTAGGGCTTTCCGTCAATGGTAAGTTGTACCTTATTCCCTTCCTTACCCACCAGGGTAATGTCTGCGATACGGTCTCCTATATGTATTTCCATTATTAATTATCCATTATCAATTATCCATTCCTTAAATCCTGAGCACTCCCTTCTGCAAGCCAAATTCCCTCCAACGGCTGATGGGGCGGGCATCGGGTAGCTGTGCCGAAACATTCTCCTCCAGATTAACCAGATAGTCCATATAGGCAGCTATCATGGCTATGTTCTCCAACTCTTCGTTGGCAGTGTTGGTGCGTACCAGCATGCGGGCGTTCTTCTCGATAAAGAGGGTGTTGTACTCTCCCTTCACAAAGTCGGGCACGTGCATGATGCGCTTCAGATAGGCAAGGTTGGTCTTTACGCCCGTAATTTTGTACTCGTAGAGCACACGGCGCATACGCTCGATGGCATACTGGCGGGTGGTTGCCCATACGATGAGCTTACCTATCATAGGGTCGTAGTAGATGGGAATCTCATAGCCGTCGTACACATAGCTGTCTATACGCACACCGATTCCGTTCGGCTCCGTCAGTTGCTTGATGACACCGGGAGACGGCATGAAGTTGTTTTCCGTATCTTCGGCACAGATGCGGCACTCTATAGCATGGCCGCGCTGGAACAGTTCCTCCTGCTTGAGGTGCAGCACCTCGTCGTTAGCAATGCGGATTTGCTCTTTCACCAGGTCCACGCCTACCACTTCTTCCGTGATGGGGTGCTCTACTTGCAAGCGCGTATTCATTTCGAGGAAGTAGAACCGACGGTTCTTGTCTACCAGAAACTCGATGGTACCTGCACCGGAGTAGTTTACTGCCTTGGCTGCGGCAACCGCCTTCTCTCCCATCTCCCGGCGCAATTCCGGCGTAAGGAAGGGTGACGGGCTTTCTTCTACCACCTTCTGATTGCGACGCTGCACGGAGCATTCGCGGTCGAAGAGGTGGATGACGTTGCCGTGGTTGTCGCCCAATATCTGGAACTCGATGTGGTGGGGTTCTTCCACGAACTTTTCCAGATAGACCGTGTCGTCTCCAAAGGAGGACATGGACTCGGAGCGTGCCGTGTTGTAGGCTTCCACCACTTCGCTCTCGTTATGGATAAGGCGCATACCTTTACCACCGCCACCCATAGACGCCTTCAGCATCACGGGATAACCTATCTCGTTGCAGATGCGCACGGCTTCTTCGGCACTCTGCAAAGGTTGTTCCGTTCCGGGAACCACGGGTACGCCTGCCGCAATCATTCGCTTGCGGGCAGCTATCTTGTCGCCCATCGCCTCCATCGTCTCGGCGGCGGGACCGATAAAGATAATCCCTTCCTCCTTGCAACGGCGTGCAAACTCCGAGTTCTCCGACAAAAAGCCGTAACCCGGATGGATGGCATCGGCACCGCATCGCTTTGCCGTGGCAATCACTTTTTCAATATTCAGATAACTCTCTTTTGCCACGGCCGATCCTATCGGATAGGCTTCATCGGCATATGCCACATGATGAGAAGTACGGTCGGCATCGGAAAAGACGGCAACCGTAAGCAGTCCCATCTCCCGGCACGAACGCATGACGCGCAAGGCAATCTCACCTCTGTTGGCAATCAATACTTTCTTAATCATTTTACTTTTTCTTTAATATATAAAGGATATATATAGTCACACCACAATGCGGACATACCTTTAACAAAGGCATTCCATTTCTTGTTTAAATGTTCAACTAATATCTTCGTACTGTCTTCCTAACCCACGAGCAAAGGCAGCCTTTAATGAATGGCAGGTCTTCTGACTGACTCCTAATCCTGAAGCCTTCCCGATATTTCAATGCATATCAGTGGCAAAGGTGTTTTTCATGATATAAACGGAGCTTCACAGCAGCGGGACTGTCCGGGATTTACACCCGATTCCCTTTTAATCCAGATGATGGAAACATGCATCCGGAACCAATTCGCGGGCAAAGATAACAAAAATTATCAGGAGTATTCGCAAACCTAATAGTTTTTGTTATCTTTGTCCCAGTTTTGGTTTCACCTCTCCCGGTTCTGTTGGAGATGAGTGATGAAAAAGGGAATCAGGTGCAAATCCTGAACAGACCCGCTGCTGTAAGTCCTTCCAAAATCTTTGAATATTCTACAAGCCACTGTCCGCCCGGCGGATGGGAAGGCATTCAAAGAGGGATAAGTCAGAAGACCTGCCAAGACAACATAGTTTTAGTGCTTTCGGGGAATAAAGCAACAAAACATTGAGTCGAGGCATTCTTTATCCATATAAAGGAATCTTTCTCTTTGTTCATTTTTCCTTGAGGGCAAGTTACGAACGCTTATAAGGAACTGAAATGAGATTCATCACAGGACTGCTATTTACATTTATCTGCCTACTGCCTGCAGGTAGTATGGCACAGAATAAGGTCACCTTATCCGGAAAAGTCATAGACCAGCACGGGACACCGATAGCCCAAGCCACCATCGCTGTGGAAAACACCACCTCCGGCACCTATACGGACGACCGGGGGAAGTATTCACTGCAAGTCGCTCCGGGCAAACACACCTTCGTCGTCTCCTTCCTGGGCTACCAAACCGTGAAACAATCCCTCGACATCCGGCAGGATAAAAAACAGAATTTCACATTGCAGGAAAGCGCCGTGGCATTGAATTCTGTCGAAGTATAC
Source organism: Bacteroides sp. D20 (assembly GCF_003436255.1). Classification (NCBI taxonomy): domain Bacteria; kingdom Pseudomonadati; phylum Bacteroidota; class Bacteroidia; order Bacteroidales; family Bacteroidaceae; genus Bacteroides; species Bacteroides sp. D20. The sequence continues at coordinate 37,171 of NZ_QSOO01000009.1, forward strand.
GGAAAGACCCAAACGCAGAAAGTGAAGGAAGGGGCCTTTGCTGTCAATGCACTCGACATCAAGCCGATAGTAAACTCACTAAATAACCTCAACGACCTGGTGAACCGTACAACGGGCATCAAGGTGAGAGAGGAAGGCGGGGTTGGCTCGGACTTCGACCTCTCCATCAACGGCTTGTCCGGAAATTCAATCCGCTACTTTCTGGACGGAATGCCACTGGACACCAAAGGAAGCGGTGTTTCCCTCGCCAACTTACCCATTAACATCATAGACCGGATTGAGATATACAAAGGAGTAGTCCCTGCCAGCTTGGGAACAGATGCACTGGGCGGTGCCATCAATATCATTACAAAGCAGGAGAAGAAGAATTATCTGGATGTATCTTACGGCATCGGCTCCTTCCATACACACAAGACGGACCTGAACACCCAGTTCGTAGAAAAGGGAACCGGACTAATAGTCCGGCCAACCGTTGGCATCAACTACTCCAAAAACGATTATAGAATGAAGAATGTGCAGATGCGCGACGAAAGCGGAGACAATTTCATATATGGCAATCCCAAGCGTTTTCATGACGGCTACTTCTCGCTACTGGCACAGGTGGAAGCCGGATTTGTCAACAAATCCTGGGCTGATGCCTTCTTTGTTTCCGCCTCCTATTCAAAAACAGACAAGGAACTGCAGACGGGGTCTGTCCAAAACAAAGTATACGGAATGGCAGAAAGGAATTCCGATTCCTGGAACATCTCTGCCCGCTATCAGAAGTACAACTTCATCCTGAAGAACATGCAACTGAATGCCTCCCTCTCCCACACCTGGGACCATTCCTTGACCGTGGACACTGCCTATCGGAAGTACTATTGGGATGGAGGATACATCGTGAGCCAGCGCAACGAGATTATGGGCAAAGAACCATCCATGCGCCACTACAAGCGTCCGCTCACCATTATGCGCACCAACCTGGACTATCAGCTGAATACCCATCACAGCTTTAATCTGAACTACCATTTGAGCCGTACCGGAAACGACCGCTTCGATGACCTTGATACCAGCTTCGAGCCGTCAAAAGATGTGGTTACCAAACATATCCTGGGACTCTCCTACAACCAGTCTCTGTTGGATGGCAAGATGGAAAACGTATTCTTCATAAAAGACTACATCAACCATCCCAATATCCGGCAGACCGACCAATCCAGCGTGACCGGCTCGAAGGATGTGCAAGGTTCCACCACCAAGAACTACTTGGGCTACGGTGCTGGACTTCGATACACCATCGTAGAACCTTTATCCATCAAAGTATCCTACGAACATAGTGTGAGACTACCCATTGCCCGCGAGCTGTTGGGAAACGGTACCACCATCTATGCCAACGTGGCACTGAAACCGGAAAACAGTAACAACTTCAATGCTTCTCTATTCGGCACATGGCACCCGGGCAATGGACATACATTCTATTACGAGATGAGCGGATTTTTCCGCAAGGTAAACAACTACATTCAGACCAGCATTGCCGAGAAAGAAGGCACGATGCAATATACCAACGTCCCTGCCGTCCACGTGAAAGGTGTGGAAGGGGAAATACGCTACGACTGGCAAGGCAGACTGCAGCTCTCCACCAACGTCAGTTACCAAGACACCCGCGACCAGCAGAAGTACAAGGGCGACGGAAAACCCTCCGCCACCTACAACAACCGTGTGCCCAACCGTCCCTGGCTCTTTGGCAGTGTAGAAGCATACTATACCTTCCGCAACATCGCCCTGCCCGAAAGCAGACTGCGCCTGGGTTGTACCTATCAGTGGGTGCACTGGTACTTTTTGACCTGGGAAGCTTACGGCTCGTATGACAACAAGGCACGCATTCCCGCCCAGCACATCTGTAATGCCGACATCACTTACTCATGGAGACGCGGACGCTATAATCTGGCTTTGGAGTGTACCAACTTCCTCGACAAGACAGCCTATGACAACTACAAGCTGCAGAAGCCCGGACGTGCTTTTTTTGCTAAATTCAGACTATTCATTAACTAATCATTTAATAATTCATTCAAAATGAGAAAATTCAAATTTACACTGATTGCCTTTATGGCTGCCATGATGGCACTGTCATTCACAGCGTGTTCCGATGATGACCCGGAACCTAATCCTAATCCGGACCCGGAAGTCAATGAGGATAACTATCACTTCGACCTATTTGTAACCGTAGACAAGCACGGCGGGATGAGTAGCAAGAATACCACTATCGTCCATAGCGTCAACTCATTGGCCGCAGAGCAGGGTGTCATCACTGTGAAAAGAGAAGGTTCGGAACTGGGAGATTACTCCATGGAGACTATCTCTAAAGGAAAATATTACTACCAGATTCCCGCAACCAATGACCGTTTCGTGAAATATCAAATCAAGAACAATGCTGTTCAGGTAATTGCAGAACGTCCCTTCAAGACCAACAGCTATAAGGTGCGTGCCTACACACATGCCTGGATTGACGACAATACACTCATCATCATGTCTACCAATGGCGGGAAAGACCAAGTGATTTATACAAAGCTGAACGCAAAAGACCTGACAATCCTCGATGAAGGTACTCTGAACATACCTGATCCTACCAACTGGACCAAGCTGACAAGCTCCGGTATCCTTACCTACCGCAAATCGGACAATAGATTGTACTACTTCTATTATTGGAAAGAAAAAGCCGGTCTGACAATTGCAAGCGAACAAGAGCCTAATTTCCACACAGCCATCATCAATCCGGTAACTATGGAAGTAGAAAAAGACATCAAATCTCCCGTTGAAGGTGAAATGGCAGGAAGTGCCTATGGAGAGCTGATGCAAAACTGCGTGATGTATGACGAAGCAGACAACCTCTACCTGGCTTGTTTCCATGAAGAGGCAAGTGGTATTGAAAAGGGGATGCTACTACGCATTAAGGTAGGCGCAACAGAATTTGACACTTCCTACAACGGTTATCAAAATGCAGACGGTAAGTTGATGACAGTTCAGTATTTAGGAAACAACAAAGCTTTGGTCTATGCTCGCAATGACAAAGCTCCTATCAGCGATAAAGCAGCTGCTGCAGGAATCAAAAAGCCTACAGCTATCGATGCATTCTCACACTACTATACCGTCATCGACCTTGCCACCGGAACCAAGACACGCTTAAGCTATGATGGCAAGGAAATCGGTTACAGCGGCGGTCGCTTCTCACAGCGTTCTGTCATCTTCAACAACAAAGCATACATTGGTGTAAACACTGAAGAAGATGCCAACGCCGTTATCTACATCTATGACATCAAGACCGGTAATGTAGAGAAAGGAGCCGAAGTGGACGGACGCTTCTACTTCGATATGATACGTGTCATAGAGAACGATTAAAACAAGCATCAGTATTTATGAAGAATTTGTTTGTCTTTTTATTCCTTTGTAATTTCCTCCTCCTCTGCCATGCGCACGGGGGAGGCAATTACGAGCACAGCGATATGCTTGCAAGTATGAAACCCGGTGACAAGGCCGCCCTGCTCATGGTGCACTTCGGCACTACGCATGACGATACCCGTGCCCTCACCATTGATGCCATCAACGCCAAGGCACAAGCTGCCTTCCCGGAGTTGAAGTTCCAAGAAGCCTATACGTCGCGCATCATTATCCGCCGCTTGAAAGAGCGCGGCACCACGAAGCTGACTCCACTGGATGCCATGCTGAAACTGCGCAGCGAAGGTTACACACACCTCATCGTGCAGAGCACCAACATCATTGACGGAGTAGAAATGGAATCACTCCTCCGGGATGTGGAAAGCGCACTGCCCTTCTTCAAGGAAATACGCGTAGGTACTCCCCTGCTCTACTCTATAGAAGATGCAGAGAAGGTGGCAGATATTCTGGGCAACCGCTACAACGTCCCGGCACAAGGCAAAAAGGCTGCCAAAGAAAACTTCGTGCTTGTGGGCCACGGCACTTATACTCCTGCCACTGCCATCTACAGTCAGATGGACTATATGCTGAAAGCAGGCGGACTGACCAATTTCCATGTGGGCACCATCGAAGGTTATCCTACCTTTGACACCATGCTGGCACAACTGAAAGCCGGGAAAGCCAAACGTGTGACCCTCATCCCCTTCATGTTTGTTGCCGGAGACCATGCCAAAAACGACATTGCCGGAGAGTGGAAGGAGATGCTCGAGAAAGAAGGCTTCACCGTCAGTGCACAACTGGAAGGACTGGGACAAATTCCGGAAATTCAAGAAATATTCATTGACCATATCCGTTTCGGACTGAAGCACCGCATGCTGGACATCATGACGAAGAAGGCGGCCTATGCTGCCGGAAAAGACACTGAATAATATACCCATTAGTGGGTATTTAGTGTTCTTGAATCATCTTGTACTTTTGCAGGAAAAACGCGAACGACAATGAATGTTATCACCAAACTGATGTACTCTATTCATAGGATACTGGGCACTTTGCTCTGTATCCTATTTCTTATGTGGTTCCTCTCCGCCTTCGTGATGATGTACCACCGTTTTCCCCGTGTCAGCGCCAAGGAGAAAATGCAAAAGCTGGAAATGCTCTCCCAAGCCGGAGACTCACTTCCGGACATCTCCTCCGTCACAGCCCGCCTGCCCCGTGGCGTAAAGGTCAGGTCTACGATACTGAACCTCAATGCCGGACACCCCGAGTTCAGCTTTAGTACCACAAAAGGCACGTTTCATTTCCTTGCCGATTCCACCATCTCACGACCCTCTTTGGACAGCGAGCACCTGCACCGAACAGCAGCTTTGTGGTGTTCTTCTCCCATTACCCGCATCGACACCCTCCACTCTCTGGACCAATGGATTCCCTTCGCTGAACTGAAAAAGGAAATGCCCATTTATAAAATATACTTTGCCGATGATGCCGGGACACAGCTCTATCTGAGTTCACAAAACGGTGAGGCCTTACAGTTCTCCAACAGAAGCGAACGCTTCTGGGCATGGCTGGGTGCCATTCCCCACTGGGTATACTTCACCTGGCTGCGGCAGGACACCGTCCTTTGGACTAAGACCGTCATCTGGCTCACAGCTCTGGGTTGTCTCATGGTCATTGCCGGCATTTGGGTGACCGTAGATGTATGGCGTAAGACGCACCGAAGCCGCCATCCCAAGTTCTCCCCCTACCGAAAAAGATGGTATCACTGGCACTACGTCAGCGGAATATTTTTCGGCATCTTCGTACTGACCTTCACCTTCAGCGGCATGATGTCTTTGGCAGACATTCCCGAATGGATTCATAAACCGGCACTGAAGAAAGGCAGCGCCACACGCACGCTCCATGCCCGTGCCCCACAACCGGAGGATTACCCCCTGGACTACCGCCGTGTCATAGCTGCCTATCCCCAAGCTTTGCAGATAGAGTGGCGCAACTTCCGCGAACATCCCTACTACATCGTAAAAGATAGAAAAAACGAGTATTACATCGATGCCGCCGACAGCCTGCCGCGTCCGTTACAACTCTCCGAAGAAGAAATCCTGAAAGGCGTGGAAAGCATTTATACCTCCCAGCGTGATTCTTCACAACATATCCCCGGCATACGTATCTCCCGGCTCGAACATTTCGAGACCTACTATCGCGACATGAGCAATATGTATCGCGGACGACCCCAGCTTCCCGTCTGGAAGATAACGGTGGACGACCCGGACCGGAGCGTCTATTACATTCACCCGGAAACGGGAATCATCCGCCATGTAGACACCTCCTCCCGCTGGAAATACTGGAGCTATACAGCCCTGCACCGCATGCGTCTGCCCGGTCTGAACTCCAATGCCACCCTGCGCAAGACTGTGCTTTGGGTATTGCTGCTTGGAGGTACAGCCGTTTGCATCACGGGTGTGGCGTTAAGTGTGAATTATATAAGAAGAAAATGTTGTAAAAGACAAAAACGCTATTAACGAGAATAAACTTGTATGAATAAGAAAAGACTTGGAATATTCCTCGGCAGCATAGCCCTATTGATTGTCTGCAGCTTTGCGGCCTATCAGTACTGGCTTGCTCCTACACGTATACTTATTATCAACGCAACCCTGGCACAAGCTGCCGACATTGCCCTGAACAATGACTGCGCCCGGATAGAAGTCACCTGCATAAAAAAAGAAGAGGTGAAGGACCTTTCCGGCTATGATGCCATCGTGATGTACAGCAGAGGGCTATACCTTGACGACGGCCAGATTGCCGAAGTGGAACGGGTGGGTGCCAGCGGAGTACCAGTCTTTACGAATACGTTACGAAATTTCACCCTCTCCCTCAATCACAATGTTACCAATGAACAACAGCATACGCTACGGGAGTATCTCAAGAACGGCAACAAGCACAACTACCGGAATGCCTTACTCTACCTGCGCCACATCGCCACTCCCCACCGGTGGGGACACCAGGATTACGAGCCTCCCATCCCATTGCTGGAGAACATGTTCTACCACCGCGAATACGGCCGCTACTTCAGTACTCCGCAAGAGGTGACCGCCTATCTGAAAGAAAAAAATCTCTACCATGAGGACGGACGCAACCTTGCCCTGATTTCCGGACTCAACTTTCCGATGGAAGGAAACCGTGCCCACGTAGATTCCCTCATCACGTGCTTGACACAAGCAGGCTTCAATGTCTATCCTTTCACAGCCGGAGGTCAACCGCGTGCCGATATGATACGTACCCTCCATCCCGATGCAGTAGTCTACCTGCCTATGGGACGGCTGGGCAATGACTCACTCATCAACTGGCTGCACCAGGAAAACATTCCTTTATTCATGCCCTTCCCGCTGATTCAGCCCCACGAGGAATGGCTGGACCCGGATACCCCCGTCAGCGGTGGCACACTGACCGCCCGTGTAGTGGTGCCTGAGATAGATGGAGGCATGCTACCCCTCTGCATCGCTACCCAAAACGAAAACAAACACGGATACTATCTGTACACCGCTGAAAATGAACGGATAGATGCCGTAGTGGACCATATTACCAAGTACATGTCCTTGAGAGACATGTCCAACAAAGAAAAGCGCGTTGCTATCTGTTACTTCAAGACTCCGGGAAAAGACGCCCTGCTGGCAAGCGGTATGGAAGTGATTCCTTCACTCTATAACTTCTTGAAACGCCTGCGTTCGGAAGGGTACGACGTCAGTGGACTGCCTGCTACTGTAGAGGAGTTCGGCAAGCGGATACATCGTGACGGTGCCGTCATGGGTTCGTATGCCAAAGGAGCACAAGAACAGTTTTTGAAAACGGCACACCCGATATGGCTTTCTACCGAGCAATACGAACAATGGGCACACGAAGTACTCCTTCCCGAGAAATATCAGGAAGTAACAGACAGATATGGAGATGCGCCCGGCAATCTGCTGGTAACAGAGGACAGTATTGCCATTGCCTGCTTGCAATTCGGCAATATCCTACTCTTCCCCCAGCCCCGCCCGGCATTGGGAGATGATGAGTTCAAACTGGTGCATGGAATGCCGGTAGCGCCGCCCCACAGCTACCTGGCTCCTTATCTGTATATGCAAAAAGGATTCAAGGCAGATGCAGTGATTCACTTCGGCACCCACGGCAACTTGGAATACACGCCCGGAAAGAATGTGGCACAGTCGCAGGCCGACTGGTCGGATGTACTGATTGGTAACCTCCCCCACTTCTATTTCTATACCACCGGAAACGTAGGCGAGGGTATCATTGCCAAACGCCGGACACATGCCGTACTGGTCACCCATCTCACTCCGCCCTACGTGGAGAGCGGTATGCGCCAACGCTATTCGGCCTTGCTCGAAGATATTCACAAAGTGCTGGACGAAGGTACCGAAAAACACCGAACCCTAGGAATAAGTATCAAAAAAGAAGCCATGCGTCTGGGACTGCATCGCGACCTCAACCTCGACTCCATCTCCAGTGACCCCTACACAACCAAGGAGTTGGAACGTCTGGATGCCTTCACCGAAGAGATAGCCAACGAAAAGATACTGGGTGCGTACTACACCATGAACGAGCCTTATTCTGACCGCGACCTGCTGACTACCACTCTCGCCGTCGCTGCCGACCCGCTGGCATACGAAACGGCCCGCAAGGACCGCGATAAAGGCAAAATCACCACAGAGCAGTTGCAAGACTTCACCTATATAGCCCACCACTACTTGCCTGCCGCCAGGAAAAGGCTGACCGCCTTACTCCAGAATCCACCCAAGGATACTGCATCTGTAGCACCGGAGCTTCGCCCCGCCCTACTCTATCGCGAACAGTTGCTTGCCTCCCCCGTCAACGAACAGAATGCCATGGTGCGTGCACTCAGCGGAGGAACCGTATTCCCTGCGCCGGGAGGTGACCCCGTACTGAACCCGAACGTTCTGCCCACCGGACGCAACATGTACAGCATCAACGCCGAGAATACTCCCAACCCAAGGGCTTGGGAAGATGGAAAGCGATTGGCAGAAGCGACTTTAAAACAGTACATCAGCAAGCACGGCGAATATCCCCGGAAAGTAAGCTATACCTTCTGGGCAGGCGAATTCATCAATACGGAAGGAGCTACGCTGGCCCAGGTATTCTGGATGCTGGGAGTAGAACCCGTACGCGACGCCCAAGGCAGAGTGGTTGACCTGAAACTGGTGCCCAGTGAAGAACTGGGGCGTCCGCGCATCAATGTGCTGGTACAAGTGTCCGGACAGCTACGCGACATAGCCGGTTCCCGCTTGAAGTTACTGACCGATGCTATACGTCTGACATCGGAAGCCGGAGATGAGACCTATCCCAACTATGTGGCATCGGGTACACTGTTGCAGGAAAAATTACTGGTAGAAAAGGGAACTTCCCCCAAACGTGCCCGTGAAATGTCTGTGATGCGTGTATTCGGACCGGTCAACAGCGGATACAGTACCGGTATGATGGCCTATACCGAGCACAGCGGCTCGTGGGAAAGCGAAAAGGAGATAGCCGAAGGATACCTCAACAATATGGGTGCCTCTTATGGGGACGACGAAAATTGGGGAGACGTCCAGGAAGGTTTGTTTGCCTCGGCACTGTCCGAAACGGATGTTGTCATCCAGCCCCGTCAAAGTAACACATGGGGCCCCATCTCCCTGGATCATGTATACGAATTTACGGGTGGACTCTCGCTCACCGTCAAAACCGTGACCGGCAAGGAACCGGATGCCTATATGGCAGACTACCGCAACCGGACCAACCGCCGCATGCAGGATGCCAAAGAGGCCATTGCCGTAGAGACACGTTCCACCGTCTTGAACCCTACCTTTATACAAGAGCGGATGAAAGGCGGGGAAGGTTCGGCACAGATGTTCGGCGAAATCTTCCGCAACATCTTCGGCTGGCACGTCATGCGTCCGTCGGCCATGGACAAAGAACTGTTCAATGACTTGTATAGAATGTATATAAAGGATGAGAATAAGCTGGGCATTCACGAGTACTTCCTCCGCGTCAATCCCGCCGCATTCCAGGCTATGACAGCCGTCATGCTGGAAAGCGCCCGCAAAGGTTACTGGAAAGCATCTGATGAGCAACTGAAAACCACTGCTTCCCTGCATGCACAAATCACACGCGAAAAAGGTGCCGCTTGTACCGAATTCGTTTGCGACAATGACAAGCTACAGTCGTTCGTTGCCGACCAGTTGGATAATAGCGAGAAGCAGACCTATACCCAGAACATGAAGGAGGTACACGAAGCATCCGCAACCGATGGCAAGGATGTCGTACTGAAAGAACACAAACTGACTTCCGAACAAACGGTACGTAAGAACAGGGTGAACGGAGTGGTTGCAGGCAGTCTTGTCGTCATCACCTTCATCGGACTGGTCGTACTGTTGAAGAAAAGAAAAAAAGAATAAATAGAAACAGAGTATTATGGAATACGCCATTCATCTGTTAGCCCTATTCATCGCCCTCAATTTTCTATTAAAGGTGGGGTTCTATCCACGCTGGGGAATGTGGACGGTTGCCGCAGGCTATGCCTTTTTTGCGTGGCTGGTGACTCCATGGATGACGGAACAGTCCAAGACCGTGGTGGCAGCTTTCTTTGCCTCCCGTCCACAGATGTTGAACTTGTCGGTATGTGTCACTCTGGAAGCCGCCGTAATGATAACTTTCTGTTTCGACTGTTTCGCAGAAATGCGTACCCGCAACACGGCCTTCAAACAAGCGGTCACCCTCTTCCTGAAGTTATACCCCGGCATACTGATAGGCGGAGTAATATGCTATGTCCTGGCACTGCTGCTTTTCACTTTTCCCGGAATAGATTTCGGCAGTCTCTCATGGATAGCAGCCGGCGTTACTTTCCTTGCAGTTTGTGCTGGGAGCCTTCTGCTGCGGCATGCTATCGGTGATAAACCACTGCGCTTGGAAGTACTGTTCATTGTTAATATTTTCATTGTTATATTGAGCATCATTGCCACGGGCTATTGAAATAAATTAAAGAATTAAAAACTAAAAAGATATATGGAAACAATCTCAAACACACTGTTCTGGATTTCAAACGGGCTGCTGGTTCCCGTCGTAGTCCTGCTGCTGCTATTCTTTCTACGTGCCATTATCCTTGCGGGAGGTTTCTTCGGTGAGTTCTACCAGCGGATGAATTTACAGAAGCAATTCACTGAAACACTGGAGAACATCACCCCAGAGAATATAGACGGACTGCTGCAGCAACTCCCATCGGCAGGCAACTCCCCTCTCCTCCGCAACTTGTCCAAATTGTCCGCACACCGGGACGACGCTGCCTACTGCGAACACCTGCTTGCCAACTATGAAATGGAAGCCGAGAAGGAGTTGGGACGTTCGCGTACATTCATCAAACTGGGTCCCATGTTGGGACTGATGGGTACCCTCATCCCGATGGGTCCCGCACTGGTGGGGCTGGCACAAGGAGACATCTCCTCCATGGCCTACAATATGCAGGTGGCTTTTGCCACTACAGTGGTAGGGCTGGTCATTGCTGCTGTCGGCGTCATTACCCTGCAAGTGAAACAACGCTGGTATGCCCGCGAAATGAACGACTTGGAATATCTGTACAAAGTGATAAGCCGCCAAACGGCCGAAAAGGAATAACGGACTAACGATACGAAAACTATGAAGAGTAAGAGAAACAGATTACTGCACAGCGATTCGGACTCCGACCCCATGGGTACGGTAGCCAATCTTTTTGACGTAGCGATGGTCTTTGCCGTAGCCTTGATGGTGGCTCTCGTCTCCCGCTTCAATATGACGGAGATGTTTTCCAAAGAAGACTTCACCATGGTGAAGAATCCCGGAAAGGAAAATATGGAAATCATTACCAAAGAAGGGCAGGAAATCAAGAAATACACTCCCAGCGAAGACCAAAAGACCTCCGGTAAAAGAGGAAAGAAAGTGGGAGTTGCCTATCAGCTTGAAAATGGAGAGATTATCTATGTGCCGGAATAAGGGAATACAGTACCTATTAATAGCTATTTGGCCATCGCAGTATAACAACTATTAAGTATTTCACCCTCCGATAATGGTATGTACATTTGCAGCGTTATATAAAATAAAACAATATATGATAAAGAAAAGACTTCTCACAGCTCTCCTTATGGGAGGAATCATCGCCACCGGTGCCTATGCACAAGCAGAAAAAGGTGACAGCGACGATATGACCAAGAAAACTCACGAGTTGAACCCGGTGGTAGTAACGGGTACAGGTACACATCAGCGACTGAAGAATACCCCGTCTCCCGTATCGGTTATCACTGCCAACGAGATAAAGCGTGCCGGTATCACCGACTTCCAGCAGGCCTTGACCATGATGGTACCCTCGCTCTCCTTCCGTCCGAACGCAATGGGGTCCTATCTGATGATGAACGGACTCTCCAACAAGCACGTGCTGATATTGGTCAACGGACGCAAGGTCACGGGAGACATTACCGGTAACATCGACCTCAACCAAATAGACATGACCCGCGTCAAGCGCATCGAGGTACTGAACGGAGCCGCTTCTTCCCTTTATGGTTCGGATGCCATCGGCGGTGTAATCAATATCATTACCAACGAGCCTAAAGATGTGGTAGCCTTCAGCAGCAATAGCAGCTATACGAGAAAGAATCAATTCTCCCAAGGCTTGAATCTGGACATCGCCCAAGGAAAAATAGGGTCCTATACTTCCTATAAATACGACCACTCCGACGGTTGGCAAAACAGCCGTCTGACAGAAGATGGAGAAGACATCATCGAAACGATTGCCCCGCTCTCCCTGGGCTACAGCTCGAATAACTTTTCGCAGAAGTTTACCTATGATGCTACGGACCAGCTTTCCTTCTATGCCAACGGTGGATACTATAACCGCGGACTCGAACGTCCGGTAGAACGCGAAGACATCACCGGCGGAAGCAAGTACAACACTACCTACGAAGGTTACAACTGGGGGGCAGGCGCCAAATACAAACTGAGTAAACGCAACGTTATCCAGTTCGACTATTCAGGAAACAATTACGCATCACGCTACAAATACCTGATAGAAAACAGCGGATACCTGCCCGGACAGTATGCGCTTACCAAGCTTCAGAAATTCCATGATGCCGAGTTGAAAGGTATCTTCGGTTTTACAACCAACAGCACTACGGTGTTCGGTGCAGACTATCGCTGTGAAGTGCTTCGCCGTCCCGACTCCGATTTGGACAAAAGTGTCTATACGGCATCAGCCTACGGCCAGCATGAAGTGAAGCTATGGAACCATCTGACCGGTGTTGCGGGTGTACGCTACGACCATCACGAACAGACGGGTGGACGCTTCACCCCCAAAGTGGCAGCCATGTACAACATAGGCAACTTCAATGTACGTGCCACCTATGCTGCCGGATTCCGTGCTCCGGGCATCGACGAGCTCTACTACCACATGTTCAAGAAGACAATGGGTACACGGGCCACCATCTCATTGGGTGACGAGAACCTCGACCCCGAACGCAGCAACTATTACTCCATCAACATGGAATACCGCACCAGCCGTTTCAGTGCTTCCGTCACCGGCTACTTGAACTACGTAAAGAACATGGTAACTTCCAAATCCACCAAATTCGATGACCTACCGGAAGCAGAGCAGAACCGGTTGCGTGAAGAGTTCCCCGAAATCGGTGACCTTTCATCCACGAAAAACCTAAGTGTCAAGAACTACTTCAACTTCGAGAAAGCTACCGTCAAAGGCTTTGAAGTGAACTTGAACGGCAATCTGTTCCCGGGCTTCACCCTGGCCGGAAACTATACCTACGCCTATGGACGCGGTCTGAACGAAGGAGGCGAATGGCAAAACATCGAGCGCAGCATACGCCATACAGCCACCATCACCGGAAACTATACACACAGCTGGAGCGACTATACCTTGAACCTCAACTTGAACGGTCGTCTGCAAAGCAAAGTCTACTATCCGGGCGACGCGGACGGCAATGCTCCGGGCTACGGCATCTGGAACCTCAATACCCGCCATACCTTCGACGGCTTCCGCAACTTTGTCATCGAACCGGGCATCGGCATAGACAATATCTTCAACAAGAAGGACAACCGCCCGCTGAACAAGAACTTCGCCTTGTATTCTCCGGGACGTTCGGTAGTAATCAGCCTGGCACTCAGACTAAAATAATCTCTCCATAACGCATTTAGAAACAACAACAATTATGAAACATCTTTTCATCACTCTCTATTTACTCGGCATCAGCCTCTTCTCCTCCGCACAACAAGAGGAGAAGGCGGCTCTGCTCATCACCCATTATGGCAGTTCGGACCCTCAGACACGTGCCTTGACGCTCGACGTCGTGACCCGTGAGGCACAAGAAGCCTTTCCGCAGTTTACAGTGCGCGAAGCATACATCTCGCCGATTGTACGAAAAAGACTTGCCAAGGAGGGTGTGTACAAAGACAGCCCTACGGATGCACTGCTGAAACTTCGCGCCGAAGGCTACCGGACCATCTACGTCCAGAGCACCACCTTGATAGAAGGCAGTGAGATGACCTCCGTCCGCAGGGATGCAGACAAGCTCCGTCCCTTCTTCAAGGAGATAAAAGTGGGAAATCCCCTGCTCTACTCCGTCGAAGACTGCGAGAAGGTAATCGGTATACTGACCGCCGAACAGCCGGAAAAGAAAGAAGACATTGTCTATGTGGGGCACGGCAACCAGCTACCCAGCACGGCTACTTACGCCATGCTCGACTTCATGATGAAAGCCCATGGACTGAAGAACTTCCACGTCAGCACCATTGAAGGATATCCTACCCTGGACGCAACCCTGCTGCAACTGAAAGAGACACGCCCCAAGAGCGTGACATTGGTTCCGTTGCTGTTGGTATGCGGCAACCATACCAAGGAAGACATTGCCGGCGTGTGGAAGACGGAACTTGAAAAGCAAAGCTATCAAGTGAATGTACGCATGCAGGGACTGGGCGAAAACAAAGCCATCCGCCAGCTCTATATGGAACACATCAAAGCTATGCTAAAAGATTGATAACCAGCAAGCGTAAAAGGGCTACACCTTTTACATACCAAGGCTACACCCTTTGCTCCGGATGGCTACACCATTCCGGACAAAGGGTGTAGCTCTTTTCAATGTACACAGATTACGGACATTTGTAACCATATTACGGATTCCTCCTCCTGCGATATGGAACTTTCCGGATTATTCTCTACATTTGTACAAAACTAACAGGAACGTTTATGGAAGAAGTAATCAAGCTCAATGCTGTAGACCAATACAACAAGATGTTCGGTCTCGAAACCCTGCATCCGCTGGTCAGCGTAGTCGATTTGTCCGAAGCCACCGGATATCCCAGGCATTTCACCTTGAACTATGGCGTATACGCCCTTTTCCTCAAAAACACCAAATGCGGAGACATACGCTATGGAAAACAGTATTACGATTACCAGGAAGGCACGGTAACCAGCTTCGCCCCGGGCCAGGTGACCGAGGTCAACATGCTGGAAGGTATGCAGCCCAGCGCCTCCGGCCTGCTGTTCCACCCCGACTTGATAAAAGGCACCTCGCTGGGACAGGGAATAAAGCAGTATTCCTTCTTTTCCTATTCCTCTACCGAGGCACTGCATTTGTCCGAAGACGAGAAAGAAATCTTCCTCGACTGTCTGAAGAAGATTAAGATGGAAATCCAACGCCCCATCGACAAGCACAGCAAGGGTCTGATTGCACGCAACATCGAGCTACTGCTGGACTACTGCATGCGTTTCTACGAACGCCAGTTCATCACCCGCTCGGCAGCCAACAAAGACATCCTGATGAAATTTGAAGCACTGATAGACGACTATTTCCAGAGCGACAAACCGCAGACCGAAGGACTGCCTTCCGTGAAATACTTCGCAGACAAAGTGTTCCTCTCCTCCAACTATTTCGGAGATTTGGTGAAGAAGGAAACCGGAAAGACGGCGCAGGAATATATCCAGAACAAAATCATCGACCTGGCCAAAGAAATGATTATAGGAAGCGGGAAGACGGTCAGCCAGATTGCCTATGAGCTGGGATACCAGTATTCGCAGCACTTCAACCGCGTGTTCAAGAAGAACGTAGGCTATACTCCGAGCGAATACCGGCACTTACAGGTTTAGACAATAAGGATTCACCACAGATTACGCGGATTAACACAGAGTTTTTTCGGTTTCATCAAATATAAGTTCTATCTTTGTATGCCAATAGAACATATGGATATGAAACACCCCAAAATAATTGTTGCCGGCATCGGACCGGGCAATGAATCGGATATAACTCCCGCCGTAATTTCCGCTTTGCAAGAATCAGATGTAGTGGTGGGATATAAGTACTATTTCCAATTTGTAACCCCTTATCTCCACCCCTCAACAGCATGCATAGATACCGGCATGAAGCGTGAGCGCGCCCGTGCCGAGCAGGCTTTCGAGCTGGCGGAGCAGGGAAAGACGGTCTGCGTCATCAGTTCCGGGGATGCGGGCATTTATGGTATGACGCCGCTTGTCTACGAGATGAAGCGGGAAAGGAACAGCGACGTAGAAATCGTTTCGCTGCCGGGCATCAGCGCTTTCCAAAAGGCAGCCTCACTGCTGGGAGCTCCCGTAGGACATGACTTCTGTGTCATCTCCCTTTCAGACCTGATGACTCCCTGGGAACGTATTGAAAGACGTATCACCGCAGCCGCTGCCGCCGACTTCGTGACGGCAGTCTACAACCCCAAAAGTGAAGGACGCTACTGGCAGCTTTACCGCTTGAAAGAACTCTTTCTGCAGGAAGGACGCTCACCGGAAACGCCCGTGGGATATGTGCGCCAGGCAGGACGCCCGGAACAAGCGGTACACATCACCACGCTGGGAGATTTCAATCCCGAAGAGGTGGATATGTTTACAGTCGTATTGATAGGCAACTCACAGTCCTACGAATGGAACGGAGCCTTCATCACTCCGCGCGGCTATTACCGGGACACGAATACCGAAGCCACGGGCATCGGGCAAGACATCATGATTCGCAGTTTCCGTACCATCGAAAAGGAACTGAAGAACAAGCATATTCCCCTCGACCATAAATGGGCTTTACTCCATGCCATACATACCACCGCCGATTTTGAAATGGAGCATCTGCTGCATACGGACGAAGGTGCCGTGGCTTCCTTGTATCAAGCCATCGAGAAAGGCGGAATCAAGACGATTGTCACAGACGTCACGATGGCAGCCAGCGGTATCCGCAAAGGAGCTTTGCAGCGGCTGGGCATAGAGGTGAAATGTTACCTCGGCGACCCGCGCACGGCGACGATGGCTGCAGAGAAAGGCCTCACCCGTACCCAGGCAGGCATCCGCCTGGCTGTGGAGGAGCATCCCGATGCTTTCTTTGTATTCGGCAATGCACCTACGGCACTTATGGAACTCTGCGACCTGATACGTAAGGGCAAGGCACATCCGGCGGGCATTGTTGCCGCACCGGTAGGCTTTGTGCATGTGCAAGAGTCCAAACACATGGTGAAACCCTTTACGGAAATACCCAAGATTATCGTAGAAGGACGTAAGGGAGGCAGCAACTTGGCTGCCACGCTGGTGAACTCCGTGTTGTGCTACAACGATGCGGAGCAGTTGCGCCCGGGCAGGGATGTGTAAGTGAAAAAAGACATTCCATAACATTACTTGTTACGACCGATAACATTACTTGTTATGCCCCTTTACATTACTTGATATTTTCATAAGATTACCCGTTGAATGAAACACAGATTTATAATCATAGGAATGGATGACAACCGTTCCCCCTTCTTTCCACCGGAAGCACTGGCACAGATACGGAAGGGGAAGGTCTTCTCCGGTGGCATACGGCATAAGGAGATTGTCGGTCCTCTGCTGCCTGCCGGGGCCGAATGGATTTCCATCACCGTACCGCTGGACTGTGTCTTTTCCCATTATGAAGAAATATTTACCCGCTTCGAAGAGACGGCTACGGACAACTCCATCATTGTATTCGCGTCCGGCGACCCGTTGTTCTTCGGTTTTGCCAATACCATAAAGCGTAAGCTTCCCGAGGCAGACATTCTGCTCTATCCCGCTTTCAATTCCTTGCAGACATTGGCACACCGCCTCGTCATGCCGTATGACGACATGCGCACCGTCTCCCTGACAGGACGCCCCTGGCAGGAGTTCGACCGTGCCCTCATAGAGCGTGCCCCCAAAATAGGCATCCTCACCGACCGCGAACATACCCCGGCCACCATTGCCGCCCGCATGCTGGAATACGGGTACTCCCACTACACACTATACATCGGCGAGCATCTCGGCAATCCCGAAAAGGAACGCATACGCCGGATGACACCCCAGGAAGCGGTTTCCGGTGACTTCGAACATCCCAACTGCCTGCTGCTGGACAGCCATCCCGGACAATGCCGCACAAACTCCCTGCACGGTAGCGAAGCCCCAGACTTTCCAGTCCGTCCCTTCGGCATCCCCGATGAAGAGTTTGCACATCTTGACGGACGCGCCCGCATGATAACCAAGGCTCCCATCCGCCTGCTCACCCTGCAGGCATTGGAACTGAACCGCCGCCGCGTCTTCTGGGACATCGGTTTCTGTACCGGTTCCGTCTCCATCGAAGCCCGCCTGCAATTTCCTCATCTCGCCGTCATCTCCTTCGAGATACGCCCCGAAGGAAAAGAGCTGATGGACACCAACTCCCGCCGCTTCGGCGCACCGGGCATTACGGCGGTAACCGGAGATTTCCTGCACACCGACCTCACTCCCTTTGCCCGCCCCGATGCCGTCTTCATCGGTGGACACGGCGGACATCTGGAGGAAATGATAGAGAAAGTGAAACAAGTGCTGCACCCCGAAGGCTGCATCGTCTTCAACTCCGTATCGGCAGAAAGCAAGGAGGCGTTCTGCCGAGGAATCGAGCGGAACGGAATGGTGCTCCACCCTTCCACCCATATCGCCTTGAACGAATATAACCCCATTGAAATTATGAAAGCCACGCTTTCTTAAACATACCCATTATGAAAACAGCTATTATTCTAATCTCCGAAGCCGGTTTGAGCATAGCCCAATCACTACTCAACGAACTTCCCGACTCCGAAATCTTCACCCTCAGGCACGAAGAGGGATGCACACATATAGAATCCGCCGGCAAATTCACAGCGGAAAACTTCAACCGCTATGATGCCTTTGTCTTCATTGGCGCCATGGGAATCTGTGTCCGCACCATCGCTCCTTGCGTGAAGAACAAATATACCGACCCTGCCGTGGTTTGCGTGGACAGTACCGGTAAATTTGCCATCTCCGTACTTTCCGGACACATCGGAGGAGCCAACGAACTGACCCACCAGGTAGCGAATATCCTCGGGGCCGAACCGGTAGTCACCACGCAAAGCGACTGCACCGGTCTATGGGGACTCGATACCCTGCCCCAACGTTTCGGGTGGTTTCCGGTCATCAACGCCGAGCCCTCCACCCTCCTGTTGGCAGAACTTGCCAAGACGCCCGAAGAGAAAAAAAGAGTATGCATGAACGAGCATATCAGCCTCTTCGTTTCCGGCAAGCCCACCGCCCTGCTGCTCACGGTGCGCAATGAAGGTACGGACTGGATGGAGGCGCACCTGCCGCCTCATGTAGAAGTATTCTACCGGGTGCAGGACATTAAACCTTCACGCTTCAAACTGATTCTGTGCGTATCTCCCCAAGTCCCCAACTTCCCGGAAATGCCTATGATATGCTACGTGCCCTGTGTCGTACACCTCGGCATCGGCCTTGCCCGGCTGGCAGGCCCTGTGCGGAAAGTGGAGAAAGAGATTATGAACACGCTGAAGGAATACGGTATCATGCCCCAAAGCATCGCCTCCATCTCCACGATTAAAGCCAAAAGTGACGAACCGGTAGTGAAAGCGCTCCAAAAGAAGTTCCCGGTCTACTTCTATACAGCCGAGGAACTGGCAGAGATAGAGGTGCCCCATCCCAGCAAAACCGTCATGAAGCACATGGGTACCCCCAGCGTCAGCGAAGCCGCCGCCTTACTGAGTGCAAACAACTCCCGGCTGCTGGTGCCCAAGAAGAAAGGAGAGAACTATACCGTGGCCGCCGCCCTTGACATAAGAACTGTGCGCCAGGGCCACATCGAAATAGTGGGTGCCGGCCCGGGCGACCCGGACCTGGTTTCCGTACGCGGACGCCAAATGCTGGAACGCGCCGACCTCATTCTGTATGCCGGCAGTCTCGTTCCCAGGGAGCTGACTCTCTGTGCCAAGGCCGGGGCTACCGTACTCAGCTCCGCTTCCATGGATTTGGAAGAACAATTTGAAGTGATGAAGAAGTTCTATGACAAGGGAAAATTCATCGTACGCCTGCATACGGGTGACCCTTGTATCTATGGTGCCATTCAGGAACAAATGAACTACTTTGACCAGCACGGTATGAGCTACCACATCACCCCCGGCATATCCTCCTTCCAGGCGGCGGCAGCTGCCTTGAAGTCGCAGTTCACCATTCCGGAAAAAGTGCAAAGCATCATCCTAACACGCGGCGAAGGACGTACGCCCATGCCCGAACGCGAAAAGCTACATCTCATGGCACGCTCACAAAGTACCATGTGCATCTTCCTCAGTGCAAGCATTGCGAAGCAGGTGCAGGAAGAACTGTTGCAGGAATATCCGGAAACTACCCCCGTAGCTGTCTGCTACCACTTGACATGGAAAGACGAACAAATATTCAGGGGGGAACTCAAAGACCTTGCCAGAATAGTGAAGGAAAATAACCTCACCTTGACAACCATGATTGTCGTAGGCGAAGCCATCGGCAACCGTGAAGGTCTGTCACGGCTCTATGCACACGAGTTCAAGCATCTGTACCGGAAATAAATCAACGATTAATCACCCATAAACATTCAAACATGATATTAATATTTGGCGGAACCACCGAAGGACGCATAGCCATCCAAACCCTTGAAGAAGCCGGAAAAACTTTCTACTATTCTACCAAAGGGGATGAGCAGGACGTACTTCTGCATAATGGCATCCGCCTGCAAGGCGCGATGGATGCAATAGAAATAGAAACATTCTGTGCACAGCATCACATAAAGCTGCTGATAGACGCCGCGCACCCCTTTGCCACACAGCTGCATGAGACTCTGGAACAAGTCTCCGTGGAATCGAATATCCCCGTCATCCGTTTCGAGCGTATCTTCCCGGAACGCGATGAAGAACACATCACCTGGTGCAGGGATTATGACGATGCCATCGAGAAGATACAGAAAGAAAAGATTTTCATCTTACTTGCACTGACCGGCGTACAGACCATAGGTAAGCTGAAGCCTTTGTGGCAGAATGCCTGCTGTTACTTCCGCATCCTTGACCGTGACAGCTCGCGCAAGCTCGCCCGGGAACAAGGTTTCTCCGAGAAGAACCTCTACTACTACACGCCCGGAGAAGACGAGCAAATCCTGATGAAACAGCTTCATCCCGAAGCCATCCTCCTCAAAGAAAGCGGGATATCCGGTGGATTCTGCGAGAAGGTGGAAGCTGCCCGGCAACTGGGTATACGCATCTTTGCCATCTGCCGCCCCAAGACATCCGGCAAGTTTATCTGTGTAAACGGCGAGCATGGCCTGCGCCGCATAATCGAGAAACATTTACCCGACTTCTTCCCCCTGCGCAGCGGACTGACCACCGGAACATGTGCCGCCGCTGCCGCCGTAGCCGCCACCTGGGATGTATTCAATATCTACTTCAAAAAGCGTCCTACGGAATTTCCGGTAGTTCTTCCCAACGGAGAAACCATCCAGGTTCCCGTAGAGCCTCAGCACCATATTCCCCACTCCGACCTTCTGGAAAACGGTGACGGCATGTTCGAGACAAGCGCTACCGTCATCAAGGATGCCGGCGACGACCCGGACATCACCAACGGGATGAAAGTTGTGGCCAATATAGCCATACCTTTCCGCATAGACGACCCGCTGCCGGAAGACACTCCCCAGGACGACTACAACATCATCGTCTGCGGCGGCGAAGGCGTAGGTGTCGTCACCATGCCCGGTCTGGGACTTGAGCTCGGTAGCTCTGCCATCAACGACACCCCGCGCGAAATGATAAAGAAGAACGTCAAGCTATGGCTTGAACGCCTCCATATTGCCAAACAGCCCAATCCTATTCTCATTACCATCTCCATCCCCGGTGGAGAAGAAATAGCCAAACGCACCTTCAATCCCCGCCTCGGTATCGAAGGAGGCATTTCCATTATCGGGACCTCCGGCATCGTGAAGCCATTCTCCTCGGAAGCCTTCGTCAATTCCATCCGGAAGTCCATGGAAGTGGCAAAGGCGACCCGGAACCCTCGTATCGTCATCAGCTCCGGTGCAAAGAGCGAACGTTTCATCAAGGCGTATTATCCCGACCTCCCCACCCAGGCTTTCGTGCATTACGGCAACTTTATCGGCGAAACCTTGAAAATAGCAGCCGAAGAGCAAGTACCGCACGTCACCCTCGGCGTGATGATGGGAAAGGCCGTGAAACTGGCCGAAGGCAATCTGGATACCCACAGCAAGAAAGTGACCATGAATAAGGAATTCATTCAAGACCTGGCACGCCAGACGGGATGCAGCGAAGAAACACTTGCCGCCATCGGACAGATGAACCTGGCGCGCGAACTCTGGGACATCATTCCCGAAGAGCTGCTGGAAAAGTTTGGCAAGGCACTGATTGAGCTCTGTCACCGGCACTGTGCCCCCTTACTGCCCAATGGCGAACTAACAGTATTACTCATAACCGAAAACGGAAAAATTTACTCATGAAGAAGAAGATAATCATTACCGTCTGTATGGCAATGACCGTACTGACCGGTCTGGCACAAAGCCCGCTGTCCTTTCATGCAAAAGCTGGAATCGGTACCTCCCATTTTCATGGAAAACACTCCAGTAGTGACACCCAAATAGCTTACAAAGCTGGTGTCGGTGCAGAATATGTCCTCAACAAGACCTGGGTGCTGCAATCCGCATTGGAGTTTGTGTCCATCGGCGGTAAAGACGAGATAAGCCACATCGGCAAGGCCAAAATGCATGAACTGTATCTGCAAATCCCCCTCATGATAGCGGCCCGCCTCCATCTGGGCAGGGATTATCATGCCTCGCTGAGCGTCGGCCCTTATGCGGCCATAGGCGTGGCAGGCAAGACCTCCGGCGAGACCTACGATTATAGCAGCAGCAGTATGCAGGGAGGATACCAGTTCAAGATAGACACTTTCGGCAGTATGGTAGACGGGAAAATGGGTAACAACCGTTTCGATGCAGGTATTGCCCTGGGACTTACTTTTGAATACAGAAGATTCATCATCGGTGCAGAGACACAAGTGGGACTGGTAAAAGTCAATGAGCAGATAAACCAGATGATAGGTCATTCGGAAGAAGGAGGATATTTTCCCAAGAACTTCGCCGCATTCTTTACGCTGGGGTACCGGTTCTGGTAAGGGAACATTTTGCCATACAGAGTTGTTTAGTATACAAACAGATACTCAACAATATAAACTGAATAATATGGCAAAAAGAATTCCTATCCTGCTGGCAGCAATGACAGCCCTCACCTTCGCCCCTCAAACAGCAGAGGCATGTACCGGTATCACCCTGACGGCCAAAGACAATGCGCACGTCGTAGCCCGCACCATCGAATGGGGAGGCAGTGAGCTGAACAGCCAGTACGTCATCGTACCGCGCGGTTATTCGCAACAATCACTGACACCCGGAGGCAGTCTGTCCGGCATGGAGTTCACCTCACGCTATGGCTACGTAGGCCTGGCAGTGGAGCAAAAGGAGTTCGTGGCCGAAGGTCTGAATGAAGCCGGGCTCTCCGCCGGGCTGTTCTACTTTCCCGGATATGGCAAATATGAGGAGTACGACCCCACACGAAAAGCGTCGAGCATAGCCGATTTACAATTGGTATCATGGCTGTTGGGAAGCTTTTCTACTGTGGACGAGGTAAAGGAGGCTATTGAAAATGTGACGGTCATAGCCATTGACCCACGCGCCTCCACCGTACATTGGCGGATTGCAGACAAGACCGGCCGCCAACTGGTATTGGAGTTCATCGACGGACAGCCCCGTTTCTATGAAAACAAACTGGGAGTATTGACAAACTCCCCCGGCTTTGACTGGCAGATGACCAACTTAAACAATTATGTGAACCTCTACCCGGGCAGTGCCGAAAGCAAATCGCTAGGCAATGTGACTATAGCCCCTTTCGGTTCGGGAAGCGGCTTTTTGGGAATTCCGGGAGATGTGACTCCCCCTTCCCGCTTTATCCGTGCCGCTTTCTACCAGACTTCTACACCACCACAGAATACCGCACAGGAAACCGTTCTCCAATGTTTTCAGATACTGAATAACTTTGATATACCCGTAGGCATCGAGTTTCCCCTCGGCCAGGTTCCTGCCAATATTCCAAGTGCCACCCAATGGACATCGGCCACAGATATGACAAACGGTATCATCTACTATCGCACCATGTACAACAGTACAATCAGAAGCATTGATTTGAGACAGATAGACTTCGGGCGCATCGAGTACCATGCAGCTCCCCTCGATAAAGTGAAGCGGCAACCGATAGCTCCCGTGAAAATTGAATAGGGACGCAGAAACTTCAAGATTGCCGCTGTTGCAGTTGTTCCGCCTCCTTCCTCTTCATCTCCGCCAGCACCCCGCAGGTCAATGGAATGGCGAGGAAGAAGGTCAGCATGTCCGACGCCGCCTGGCACATCTCCACCCCTTTCAGTCCTAAGAAATAAGGAAGAATGAAGATGAGGGGGATGAAGAACAGCCCTTGACGGGCAGAGGAAAGTATCGTAGCGCGTACGGGCTTGCGGATAGTCTGCAGCATCATGTTGCTGACCACAATCCATGCACCCAACGGATAGGTGATGAACTGCCAGCGCAATGCTGCCGCACCGGTAGCTACAACAGCAGGGTCTCCCTTGCGGAAGATGGAGACAATCTCCTCGGCATATCCCATACCTGCCACCACACAAACCAGCAAAAAGAAAAAGCCTACCTTCACACAGAACCAGAATCCTTGGCGCACTCTGGCATACAGCCCGGCACCATAATTGAATCCGCATACCGGTTGGAAGCCTTGCCCGAAACCAATTAGGAAAGCATTGATAAACATAGAGATACGCGTCACAATGGACATCCCTGCAATAGCTGCGTCACCATATGCACCGGCCGCCACGTTCAGCAAAATGGTTGCCACGCTTGCCAGTCCCTGCCGGGTGAGTGACGGAGTTCCACCCCCAATAATTTCCTTGATGAAAGCCAGTGTAGGCGTAAAGTTTCTGTAACGTATACGTATATTTCTTCCTCTGCGCCCCATATATAGCAAAAGGATGAAACTACATATCTGGCTGACTACTGTGGCAAGTGCGGCACCGGATATGCCCATATCGCATACAAAAATCAGGATAGGGTCGAGCACCACGTTGATGACCGCCCCACTCACAATCCCCACCATGGCATACGCCGCATTACCTTGAAAACGTATTTGGTTATTCAGCACCAATGAGGCGGTCATAAAAGGAGTACCCAGCAGAATGATTCCCAAATAGCGCTCCGTATACGGAAGAATAGTAGGCGTCGACCCCAAAGCAAGGGAAAGCGGTGTAAGGAACAGCAATCCCAGCACAGCCAGAGCCGCTCCGATAAACAAGGCAAAAAAGAAGCCGGTGGATGCCATCTTCTCGGCACTCTCCGTTTCCTGCGCCCCCAACTTACGGGAGATGTAGTTCCCCGAACCATGACCGAAGAAGAATCCCACAGCCTGGATAATGGACATCACAGAAAACACGATACCTACGGCAGCCGTAGACTGGGTATTTATTTTACCCACAAAATAGGTATCTGCCATGTTGTAGAAGGACGTCACCAGCATGCTGATGATGGTCGGCACAGCCAATGACGTAATCAGCCGGGGGACCGGAGTCGTCGTTAAGTGGACATAATTATCCTTTGCAGAATGGTGCATCATAGGGAATGGAATGACAAGACTATTTGCAGCAATTTCTCAATGGAGTACACTGTTACCGGCTCCTTGCCCGGTCGATGGAATACGAAGCTGCCGTCTCCCTTCAAATCTCCGGTTTCGATATAAATCTCCGATTCAACATTCCGGTTTGCCAGAATCCCGTTTCTCTGGAGTGCCTTGCGCACCATGGCATACTTCTGCCCGTGGCCCGCCAAGCGTATCTGGGAGGTATATTCATTGGCTACCCTGAACAGTCCCGTTTCCAAATCAAAGGCAATACCCTTACGGGCAAAGAAGTTGCTCAGGCTGCCGTTCAACGAAAGGTCCTCGGGCGTACCGATAGTTACGCCGTTCACCTTGTCCATCAGCCATATTTTGTCCGCTATCTGCAGGGCCAGTTCCAGGTCGTGAGTAGAAAGGAAAATCGTCTTGTCCGTTTGCCGGCTGAGCTGGTGAAGCAGTTGCATCATCTCTACTTTACTGGGAAAATCAAGGAAAGCTGTCGGTTCATCCAGATAGATGACGGGAGTTTCCTGGGCGAGCGCCTTGGCTATCATCACCTTCTGCCGTTCACCGTCACTCAGCGTATGCACCATGCGGTGTGCCAGATGGGGAATGCCTACCAGGGCGATGGATTTGTCCACCACAATCTTGTCCTCTTTCGAAAGGGTTCCCCAGAAACCGGTGTAGGGGCTACGCCCCAGACCTATCAGTTCTACGACGGACATATTGCGTATATCGCACTTCTCCGTCAGCACCACACTAATGACGCGCGAAAGCTGCTTGTCGGTATAGTCCCCAATCTCTTTTCCTTCAATAAATATGTTTCCGCCAAGTTTCGGCTGGAAGGCGGACAACGTACGGAGCAGCGTGGACTTCCCCACTCCATTAGCTCCCAACAAGCAAGTCAGCTCACCACTGTTGATTCCGGCGCAAATGCCGTCTGCCACCACTTTCACATCCCCCTTACCGGGGTAACCGATGGAAAGATTCTCTATATGTATGGTTTCCTTATTCATTCAATTCTCCTTTCCGTTTTCTAAAAAGTACAGAAGCCACTACCGGCGCACCTACCAGTGCCGTCACCGAGTTGACCGGCAAAGCTCCCTCGAAGCCGGGCATACGGGCTATCAGATTGCAGACCAATGCCAGGGAAGCGCCTACCAGCAATGTGGCAGGCATCAGTACCCGATGGTCCGAAGAGTGGAAGATGGCACGGCACAGATGGGGAACCGCCAATCCGATAAACATAATCGGACCGCAATAGGCCGTTACAATAGCCACCAGCACGCCGGAGCATGAGATAACCAGCAGGCGTGCCCGCTTGATGTTCAGTCCCAGATTGCGTGCATAGCCATCGCCCAGCAGCAACAGATTCATCGTCTTTATCAGCAGGAAGGACAACGGAAGCAGCACAGCCATGATGCAGACAAACAGCACCATCTGGTCGCCCGAAACACGGGCAAAGCTACCCAATCCCCAAATGACATATGCACGTATATCTTCCTCCACACTGAAATATTTCAATACGCCGATGACGGCACTTGCCACATAGCCTATCATCACACCGATTATCAGCAGCGTCACGTTGCCCTTCACCTTCTGGGAGACATAGACAATGAGCGCCATCACAGCCAGCGCACCGATAATGGCGGCAACCGACAAGGCAACCTCGCCCATATACCCCAAACGGCTCAATGCCACACCGCCCATCGCCCCGGACAGTAATACCACACAAGCCACACCCAGGCTGGCACCTGAACTGATGCCCAATACCGAAGGCCCTGCCAGCGGATTGCGGAACACCGTCTGCATCTGCAGACCGCTGACTGACAGCCCTGCTCCCGCCACCAATGCCGTCAACGCTTGGGGCACGCGGGACTTCCAGATAATATTCTGCCAAATAACGGATTCATCCGTATTTCCCCACAATATGTTCCACACGGAGCGCAGAGGAATGTGAACCGACCCCAAAAGCAGGTTCAGCAGGAAAAAAAGAAAGATAGATGCCAGTGTCAGCAACATCAACGGAAGTACGGGTCTTTTTATCATTTCAGCAGTTCGTAGTAAGTCGGTTTATAGTCAGGCAACAAATCGGGATGGAAAGCATGTATCAAGTCTTCCAATACAATTTCGGGCTGCATGGGCATACTTTCGTAGAAGGGTTTCTCACGCATGTTGCAGTATACCACTCCCTTCTCACGAAACGCACGGAAGTCGGCATAACGCGGGTCGAGGGACTTCAAGGCATCATACGTGAATGTCCCGTCATAGCTGTTGACAATGCGCCAATAGTCGGCACTCTCCGCCTGGCTATATACGGTTTCAAAATCCAGCGTGACACCTCCCGAACGGGGATCGTCTTTCAAGAAATAATCCGCACCGGCATCACGGAACAGTTCGGCAAGAAAGCTCTTTCCTCCCACTGCATACCAGTTGCCACCCCGTATCTCGCCGCTGAATACCATCGGACGCTTCTTCACGTTGGCAGCCAGCTCCTTCAATTCGTTATAGCGCTTCTCTATCGCAGCAAACTTTTCATTCGCCTCCACTTCCTGGCCTATAAACATGCCGATGAATTTTATCCATTCAGCCTGCCCCAACGGGGTCATCTCCTTATATCCCAAATGGGGAACCAGTGGAATACCGATTTCCCGCATGGCATCATATCCGCCCCGCTTGAAAGGAGAGATAAAGATAACATCCGGATTCATGCTCATTATCACTTCATTATCAAAGTTCCCTTCGATACCAATCTTCACGGTCTCGCCGGACTTCAAACGTTCGTTCATCTCCTTGTTGAAGAGATGGCGCGTACTGGTGATGCCCACCACATAATCGCAGGCATCCAGACGGATGAAGTTGGAAAGTTGCAGGGATGTCATACACATAACGTGCTCTACCGGCGTTTCAATCACCGTATAGTCGCTCGGTATACCGACAGGCTTTATGCCTTTCGGTACCAGCGCATAGTGGAAAGTGCTGCTGCTTTCTTTTTGAGGGTCGTGTATATCCACCAGACGGACATGGTGCGGAAGATATTTCACCGTATAGCCTTTGGCATAGCACGGTACAATGGTGGCTGCCGTGTCTGTCGTAACCGGAGAATAGCCCGTTTCGGAAGAAGATTCGGTAGTAGTCTGTCTTGATTTTAAGCCGCAAGAGGTTACGCATAAAATGCACAGCAGTGCAATGCCTATGGCAGATATCCGGGTCATGACTATTGGGGTTTATAGAATTCGGGCACAATATTCGTCATTTTTGGGGAAATACGCAAATGCTCTTCCCGCAAATTGGTGGATATTGTGCCTAAATAATCTTTAAAAGCCCATCAAGTCATTCAGCGCTTCGCTCATGCTGGGATGTGTAAAGACAAAATCACGGAGGAAGGTATATTCCTGCCCGGTCTTCATGGCCATTGCCACCAGGTTGATGACCTCGCTCGATTCCGGACCAAACAGCGTACATCCCACTATCTTGTCCGTATCGGCGTCCACCACCACCTTGAACAATCCGTTCGTATCGCCCAAAGTCCTGGCACGCGGAACAGCGGCTACCGGCAGTTTGTTGACCTTTATATTCAATCCTTTCTTGCGTGCTTCCGCTTCGCTCAGCCCGATGCGTGAAAGCGGCGGGTCGATGAATACCGAATAGCTCACCGGGTCACGGTCGGACACCTTGCGTTCTCCTGCCCCGAAAAGGTCTTCGCGCAGAATGCGGTAATCATCCAAAGAAATGTAGGTAAACTGCAAACCGCCCTTTACATCACCGATAGCATGTATCTTGGGGTTGGTAGTCTGCAAATAGTCGTCCACCACAATAGCACCGCGCTCATTCACCTCTACACCTGCCGCCGCCAGATTCAAGCCAGCCGTATTCGGACGCCGGCCGGTAGCCAGCAGGATGGCATCTGCGTGTAACTGATGTTCCTCTCCCGTGACCGCATCCCGGTAAATGACGTCAGAGTCTTTCACGGACTGCACGCGTGCATTCAGCTTGAAAACGATTCCTTTCTGTTCCAATACCTCCCGGACACTGTCCGCAATGTCCCGGTCCTCCCGGGATATCAGTTCGGAAGAGCCCTCGAGCACCGTGACTTGCGAACCGAATGAAACATACATGGAAGCAAATTCTAGTCCGATGTATCCCCCACCTACAATGACGAGCTGTACCGGCAGCTCAGTCAGTTCCATAATGGAGGTGCTGGTATATACCCGTGGGTTACCTTGTATCCCCTCTATCGGTGGAATGACGGTTTCGGCACCCGTATTGATGAATATCCGGGGAGCTTGCAATTGTAATGTCCCTTCCACCATCCCAACTTCCACCACATCCGGACCTGCAAAGGAGCCGATACCCGTATAGACCGTTATATGAGGATTGTCGGCCAGATTGTGATAATTCTTCTGACGCAGGAAAGAGACGACCTCTTCCTTCCTTGCAATGGACTGACGATAGTATGCCTTCTTGACCTCCCAAGAAGCGTCTTTGTCCGCATGCTTTGCCGCATGCACCAATGTTTTTGTGGGAATGCAACCGATATTGATACATGTCCCTCCGTACATCTTTTCCGAACGCTCCACTACGGCAACGTCCAGCTTCCGTTTTGCCAACTCGGCAGCCAGCGTCTTTCCACCTTTGCCGAATCCGATGATAATGGCATCATACTGTTTCATACGTCTATTTCCTTAATTGGTTCAATACTCTTTTTGCACTGTCAGACAGTACGACAATGGCACCGGCAAGAATGGCCGTATCCTTGATGACCAAGCGCCCTGCCCCCGTCAGCAACGGAAAGCCGTGCTCCTCGCTTCCCAAGTCGGGCACCCACACCTCAGGGGTTGTCACCAGGAAAGAGAGGGTACCCATCGTCATGACAATGACAAGTGCGGCTCCCGCCAGTCCGATTTTCGGAGAGAATATCCCCAGAAATGTCAGGATGCCGATGGCCATAATCAGAATGCCCAGACCGTGAGAGAAACCATACGTATTGTTCTCCACGTGCCACTGATGTTTCGCCTCATTGAACTCGCCCTCTTTCAGCTTATACTCCTTGTACTCCGGGGCACTCTTTGTATAAAAGAAGCTCATGAACGGGCTGTTCGCCACAAAAGGGACAATCCCTTCAGCCTCATAATTCCAGAATTTCAACCCACCAATCCATACGAAAATAACCAGGATGGCTACACGAATCAAATTAACACCCAACTTTTGAGTGGAAGCGGCCAGCGTCAACGCAGCCATAAACAAGTTTTGCAATTTCGTTTTCATCTTTGTTCTACTTTTTAAATGGTTTCAGTAATATGACTTGATTTTTGTTTTTGCAAAGTTCCTTGTTTTCCACCACGTACGAAATGGCAATTATTCCGCAACAGTTGGCAATTCTTCCCGTTTCACTCTTTTCCGGTAGTCCGAGACACTCTCGCCGGTCATTTTCTTGAAAAAACGGCTGAACGCGGGCAAGTCTTCAAAGCCCAGAATGGAGCTGATTTCTTTGGCGCTCTTGCGGGTATACAACAGCAGTCTCATGGCTTCCGCCTCAATGCGCTCATGAATCACCCGCAACGGGGAAGGCAACCCGCAGGCCGAGAACAGATTGGAAAGTGTCTTGGGAGAACGGCAAAGAATATCGGCATAATCCTGCACCTGCTTCTTCTCCTTGAAGTGCCGGTCCACCAGCACATAATACTGCCGGATGATGTCAAACGTCTTTTCCTTCTCCTGCCCCACCCCGAAAAGCTGGCGCGCAATGCGTGTGCAGGTAATGATGAAACGTTTCAAGACAATGCGCAGCATCTCCTCCTGCAGATTGTCATGAATGACCGACTCCTGCCGGAAAATGCGGACTATGTCATGCAGGTTGGAAGACTGCCCGGCAGAAAGCGCCAGTCTCATCACCCTGGAAGAGCCATAAAAAAGGAGTCCGTTGCAAGAGACCTCGTTGTCATGTCCATAGATGCAATAAAAATTGCTGTTGAATACAAACGTCAGGTATTCACCGTCCACCTCTTTTACCTCCAGGTGATGCAACGGGGTCAAGGTCACGATTTCATCCTTTTCCAGGCGCATGGGGATATGGTCTATTTCCAGAGTCAGCGTACCGCTCTGTACCCAAATGAATTTATACAGAGTCTTGTCACGTTGCAGCGACGCACGCTCATGGTAGCTGGAAGTCATGGCTATGTTGCCATTCAAGCGGGTGTTCAGTTGATAATCCATAAAAAACAGATTGTTTTAGTAAATAACAAAGATAGCGAATATCTTGTTTGCTACTGATTATTTCCCCACTTTTGTAGCCGTTTTGCTGTTCTTTAATTTTTAACCTTTAATGTCTTCATGCAAATGTTCCCCGTCATATTTGTATCTCTCGGTCCCGGCGAACCGGAACTGATTACCGTAAAAGGCTTGAAAGCCCTGCAGACAGCCGACTGTATATTCTGTCCCGAGACACTGGCCAAAGATGGAAACAGAGTTTCACGCGCAGCCGACATCCTATTGCAACTCGACATTCCGGAAAACACGGTGTACCGCTTTCCACTCCCCATGAGCAAACAGCGCGAAAAAGCCCTGAGCGCCTACGACGAGGTCTATATGGAGAGCTCCACCCTCCGGCAACAAGGAAAGAAGGTCTGTATCGTTGCCGAAGGAGATGCCGGATTCTACTCTTCCATACATTATGTATATGACAAACTGCAGGCAGACGGCATCCCCGTGAAGCACATCCCCGGTATCCCCGCCTTCATTGCCGCCGGCGCACTGGGCGGGCTCCATGTGGCCAGCCAGGAAGAGCGGCTGACGGTGATACCCGGCATTACTACGACAGAAGAGATAGAGAAACTGACAAGCGAAAACAGTGCGGTTGTCATCATGAAGCTGTCCAGATGCACCGATGAGATTCACCGCTGCATCCGCCTGCATCCCGAATACCGGTATCACTATTTTGAGAATGTAGGCACTCCGGAAGAGAAGTATATCAATGACAGCAAGCGGATAGCGACCATCCGCTTCCCCTATTTTTCCCTGCTTATCATTCGTACAGAGACCTTTTGAGCCCGATTTAATACAATTTCGCACGCCATAGGCATTATTTTAATGAAAATGGGTTACCTTTGCGCCGTTGAAATATAAAAAAGATAAGAACATGAAGAAAGTCGTTTTTTATATGATGCTGCTGGTTATGAGCATCGGTTATGCCTATGCACAAGGAAAGGCAGACATCAAATTCGAACAGACCACCCACAACTTCGGCACATTCTCCGAAAACAGTCCTGTGGTCAGCTACACCTTTAAGTTTACGAACGTAGGCGATGCTCCGCTTGTCATCCATCAGGCTGTAGCTTCCTGCGGATGTACCGTTCCCGAATATTCACAAGAACCGATAGCACCGGGAAAGACTGGAACAGTGAAAGTAACTTATAATGGAACCGGAAGATACCCCGGACACTTCAAGAAATCCATTACCCTGCGCACCAATGCCAAAACGGAAATCATGCGATTATTTATCGAAGGGGACATGACCGCTAAAGATGCCAAATAAGCATTTTACCATACAGAATTAAGGAGATTTTTTTAAATCTCCTTTTTTTTTGCTTTCTTTGAAGTCTATTAAAGAAAAACATAAAACTACAAAACCTATGAAACAAGAAGAAGAACCTATTACCGGACTACCGGAAAATGCGTTCCGTGAATTGAAACCGGGAGAAGTGTACAACCCTCTGATGAGCCCGGATAAGAAGTATTCAGAAGTAAATGCCTGGTCGGTGACATGGGGTATTCTGATGGCCATCCTCTTTTCGGCCGCAGCCGCCTATCTGGGGCTGAAGGTGGGGCAAGTATTCGAAGCCGCCATCCCCATCGCCATCATTGCCGTCGGCGTATCGGGTGCCGCCAAACGCAAAAACGCATTGGGCGAAAACGTCATTATCCAGTCTATCGGTGCCAGCTCGGGCGTCATCGTGGCAGGTGCCATCTTCACCCTTCCGGCACTCTATATTCTCCAAGAAACCTATCCGAAAGAAATCACCGTCACCTTTGCACAAGTCTTTATCAGTTCCCTGCTGGGAGGTGTGCTGGGTATTCTTTTCCTTATCCCCTTCCGCAAATATTTCGTGAGCGACATGCACGGCAAGTATCCCTTCCCCGAGGCGACAGCCACCACACAAGTGCTCGTCTCCGGTGAAAAGGGCGGCAGCCAGGCAAAACCATTACTCATGGCAGGTATTATCGGAGGTCTATACGACTTCATCGTGGCAACCTTCGGCTGGTGGAACGAGAATTTCACTACCCGCGTATGCGGCTTCGGCGAAATGCTGGCCGAGAAAGCCAAGCTGGTATTCAAGGTTAATACGGGTGCTGCCGTGCTCGGTCTGGGTTATATTGTGGGACTGAAATACGCGTCCATCATCTGTGCCGGTTCGCTGGCCGTATGGTGGATTATCATCCCCGGCATGTCCATGATTTGGGGAGACTCCGTACTGAACCAATGGAACCCCGAAATCACGGCAACCGTAGGCGCCATGGCTCCGGAAGAAATCTTCAAATACTACGCCAAGAGCATCGGTATCGGTGGTATAGCCATGGCAGGCATCATCGGCATTATCAAGTCCTGGGGCATCATCAAGAGCGCTGTAGGACTGGCTGCCAAGGAAATGGGAGGTAAGTCCAACGTGGAAGCCAGTGTGAAACGCACACAGCGGGACATCTCTATGAAGATTATCGCCATCGGTTCCATCATCACGCTGCTGCTGGTTGTTCTCTTCTTCTACTTCGATGTGATGCAGGGCAACTTGACACATACCATTGTAGCTATCCTGCTTGTTGCAGGTATCGCTTTCCTGTTCACCACCGTGGCAGCCAATGCCATTGCGATTGTGGGCACAAACCCCGTATCCGGAATGACGCTGATGACATTAATCCTGGCATCCGTAGTCATGGTAGCCGTAGGGCTGAAAGGTCCCGGAGGAATGGTTGCGGCACTGGTGATGGGTGGTGTTGTATGTACGGCACTGTCCATGGCGGGAGGCTTCATCACAGACTTGAAAATCGGTTACTGGCTGGGTAGCACGCCTGCCAAGCAGGAGACCTGGAAGTTCCTCGGAACCATCGTTTCTGCCGCTACCGTAGGTGGTGTAATGATTATCCTAAACAAGACATACGGTTTCACCAGCGGACAGCTGGCCGCTCCGCAAGCCAATGCCATGGCGGCCGTTATCGAACCGTTGATGAACGGTGTGGGTGCGCCCTGGCCGCTCTACGGTATCGGTGCAGTGCTGGCCGTCATCCTCAATTTCTGCAAGATTCCCGCACTGGCATTTGCATTGGGTATGTTCATCCCATTGGAACTGAATGTTCCGTTGGTAGTGGGCGGTGCCATCAACTGGTACGTGACCAGCCGCAGCAAGGATGCCGCTCTCAATGCCGAACGCGGGGAGAAAGGTACCCTGCTTGCCTCCGGTTTCATTGCCGGCGGTGCATTGATGGGCGTGGCAAGTGCTGCCATGCGTTTCGGAGGAATCAACCTCGTAAACGATGCATGGTTGCAGAACACCTGGTCCGAAGTGCTGGCGCTGGGTGCTTATGCCATTCTGATATTCTACCTCATCAAAGCTTCCATGAAAACCAAATAACTTTTAAATACCAAGAACATGAAAAAGATTCTACTTTTATCTTTTCTATTTGCAGCGACCATGTTATCTGCACAAAAGCCCGTTGAGCTGCCCCTATGGCCCAACGGTGCCCCCAATAACAACGAACTGACCAATTCCGGACAGAACCATAACAACGAATGGGTGTCCGATGTCACCACCCCTACCCTTACGGTGTACCCTGCCTCCCACCCCAACGGCATGGCCATCATCATGTGTCCGGGAGGCGGCTACGGGGGGCTGGCCATGAAGCACGAGGGACACGACATGGCTCCCTGGTTCAACACACAAGGCATCACCTATGCAGTACTGAAATACCGTATGCCCAACGGGCACCATGAAGTGCCCCTTTCCGATGCCGAACAAGCCATCCGCATGGTACGCGAACATGCCGCCGAATGGGGTGTCAATCCTCAGCGTGTAGGCATCATGGGCGCTTCTGCCGGCGGCCATCTGGCAGCTTCGCTTGCCACACTATACAGCAGTGACAAGACCCGTCCCGACTTCCAGATCTTGTTCTATCCGGTGATTTCCATGCAGAAAGGCGTTACCCATGGAGGTTCCCGTAAGAACCTTATCGGAGAAAATCCATCTCAGGAACTGGAACAAAAATACTCCCTCGAAAGGCAAGTGTCCCCACGCACTCCGCAAGCTTTCATCATGCTTTCTTCGGACGATGACGCGGTGCCGCCCATCAACGGCATCGGTTACTTCCTTGCCCTGCGCGACCATAAAGTACCTGCCAGCCTGCATGCCTACCCCACCGGCGGACATGGCTGGGGATTCCGGGACAACTTCACCTACAAGCGTCAATGGACGGAAGAACTGGAGAAGTGGTTGCGTGAAGGGCTCGTATTCCCGGTCTCTGAACCTACCACAAAGAAATAAAAGCAATTATGAATAAAAAGTATTTTTTACTCACTTGCCTCGCAGCGTTTCCCTTTGCCCTGACTGCTCAGGAGAACAATCGCTACGAAGAGATTACCAACCCCAAGCTGACAAGCATCAACCGGGAGCCTGCCCGCAGCACGTTCACCTCCTACGTCACGGAGGCTGATGCCGTCATCAATGACCGCAAGAACGGAACCTTCCGCTTATCCCTTAATGGGAAATGGAAATTCCATTACGTGGAAGCCTTCGCCGACCGCCCCACGGACTTCATGATGGACCGTGTGGACGCCAGCCGTTGGCCGGACATCAATGTACCCGGAAACTGGGAGTTGCAGGGATTCGGCACGCCCATCTATGTGAACCAGCCTTATGAATTCTGTTCTTCGGGCTATCCTCCTTATTGGGACAAGCCCAATCCTCCATACGTTCCCCAAGAATGGAATCCCACCGGCACCTACCGCCGCGAGTTCACTCTTCCGGGAGACTGGGACGATAAGGAAATTTTCCTGAGTGCCGACGGCGTACGCGGGGCAGCCTTCTACTACCTCAACGGCAAGTTTGTAGGCATGAGTAAAGATGCAAAGACTCCGGCGCGTTTCAACGTCAGCGCCATTGCCAAGAAAGGGAAGAATGTCATTGCCATTCAGATACACCGCTTTTCCGATGCCAACTATCTGGAATGCCAGGACTTCTGGCGCATCAGTGGTATCGAACGGGACATTTACTTATATGCCCAGCCTCAAATCCATCTCACGGACTTCAAGGTGGAGTCTCCTTTGGATGAGAACTACCGGAACGGTATCCTCAAGGTAAAGGTGCAGTTTACCAATGAAAGCGGACAAAATTCCCCATTTGTCGTTGGTTACCGCCTGCTGGACAAGAACGACCAGCAGATAGCCCAGTCCTCTACTCAGGTCAGCGGTGACCAGACAGAGGTGGAGTTCACCAAGAAAACCATCCAGGAACCTTTGCAATGGACAGCCGAAACGCCCAACCTCTATACCCTTGTCATCAGCCTAAAGCGCCCGAATGGAGATGTGATTGAAGCGACAAGCTGCAAAGTAGGATTCCGCACAGTGGAAATCAAGGACAAACAACTGTTGGTAAACGGACAACCTATCCTCGTGAAAGGCGTGAACTATCACGAACACAACGAGAATACCGGTCACTATGTCTCCGAAGAACTGATGAAGAAAGATTTCGAGCTTTGGAAGAGATACAATGTCAATACCGTCCGCACCTGTCACTATCCCCAGCAGGAACGTTTCTACGAACTCTGTGACGAATATGGTATCTACGTCATCGACGAAGCCAATATAGAAAGCCACGGCATGGGTTACGACCTGCGTGTAGGCGGCACGCTGGGAAACAATCCGCTCTTCATGAATGCCCACCTCGACCGTACCATGAATATGTACGAACGGGACAAGAACCATCCGTCAGTCATCATCTGGTCGCTGGGCAACGAAGCCGGAAACGGATTGAATTTCTACGTTACCTACAACACCTTGAAGACGCTCGACAGTCGTCCCATCCAGTATGAACGCGCACTGTTGGAATGGAATACGGACATCTACTGCCCGATGTACGCTTCCCCTTCCTATCTGGAAAAGTATGCCCGGAACAAGGAGATGACGCGTCCCCTCATTCTTTGCGAGTATGCCCATGCCATGGGCAACAGCCTCGGCAACTTCCAGGACTACTGGGACATCATCGAGAAATATCCTATCCTCCAGGGCGGCTGTATCTGGGACTGGGTAGACCAGGGCTTTGCCGCCAAGACAGACGACGACCGTAAATACTGGACCTATGGCGGCGATTATGGCGAGAACGGCACGCCCTCCGACGGCAATTTCTGCATCAACGGCGTGGTATACCCCGACCGCAGTGTCAAGCCGCAGACAGAAGAGATGGGAAAAGTATACCAGAACATCAAGTTCCTTGATTTCGACAAGCAGACTTCCACCGTGAAAATCCGCAATGATTTCTCCTTCACCAATCTCGACAAGTACGACTTCTACTACATCATCCGCGACCACGGAAAGGAAGTCTACCGTGGCAAGATTGAAAATATCCATGCCGCACCGGGCAAGACGGTAACCACCGGCTTCCTGAACGGCATACCCAAAGAGAAACAGACAACGGGAGATGTGCGTATCGAGTTCTATGCAGCCATCAAGACGGCAGAGCCTTTCCTCCCGGCCGGCACGGTCATCGCACGCGAACAGACCTACGTCCATACTTTCTACAAGAAAGAGGCTACGGCACAGCAGCCCGCCACTTCTAAGGAAGAGGGAAATTTGGTGGCGTTCTCCGGTCCCGACTTCAAAGCCACCTTCGACAAGCAAAGCGGTCTGCTCACCTCCTATTTATACAAGAAGCACGAGTACATACTGAACGGTCAGGGTCCCCGGCCATTCTTCTGGCGTGCACCGACGGACAATGATTATGGAGCCAACCTCCCCGTCCGCCTCAAAGCCTGGAAAGAGGCAAGCTACCAGGAACCAAAAGCCGAAAGTTTCCAAGTGACTCCGGGCAGCAATGCCACGACAATAAAGGTGACCTACCGTTTTCCACAGACAGACGCCCGTTGGGACATCACCTATAAGATATATGCCAGCGGAGTCATCAAGGTAGACAACCGGTTCGTGGCCGAAGGAGACCAAGCTCCGATGATACCGCGTGTAGGCCTGCGGATGCAGTTGCCGGAAAGCTTTACAGACTTGACCTACTACGGTCGCGGTCCGAAAGAGAATTACCGAGACCGCCGTACCTCCCAGTTCATCGGAGAGTATGCCATCCCGGTCAAGAACATGTACGAGCCGTATGTCCGCCCACAAGAGAACAACCATCGCACAGATATCTATTGGTGTGCCTTTACCGATAAGACGCAACGGGGCCTGCTGCTCATCGCCGACCGCACCTTTGAGCTGAACGCCTCCAACTATCCCCTGGAAAGTATGGACAGCGGCGATACGATTGACAACGGCGCTCCGCGTACCGAAAAGACCCATCACCGCCACCTCACCGACCCTCTGCCGGAAAAGATGGTCGATTTGTTCATTGATTACCGCATGATGGGTGTCGGTGGAGACGACAGTTGGGGCGCAACCGCCCATGAGCCCTATCTGATTCGTCCGGGCAAAGAGAACGCCATTGAATACGGTTTCTCCCTTGTTCCGTTCGATAAAAAGGAGGATTATAAATATTTAATCCGGCAATATTGAATTTAATCCCTCCGGATTAAGCTTTTATAAAAAGGATGTAGTAAATTTGCTGCATCCTTTTTACGTTCAAGAACAATAATAATCAAAAGAAAGAAAAATGAAAACAATGACTAAATTTATGTTCAGCGCCCTCTGCGCCGCAGCCATGGTAACTTCCGTTTCTGCCCAGGGAGGGAAAGATATGTTGAGCAATGGAATAAAGTATCTGGATGTGCCATACGTAGCCCATACGTTGGAGGCTGATGGTCCCGAAGAACTCGTCATCAACTGCGATGAAGTAGACTGTACCACGCTGGTGGAATATGTACTGGCAGAGACACTCACCCCCAAATTGGCCGACGGAGACATCTCGGAAAGCGCTTTCGCCGATAACCTGCAAAAAATCCGTTACCGTGACGGTAAAATCGACGGGTACACTTCCCGCCTGCATTATATTGCCGACTGGATAAACAATGGCGTACGCAACGGCTTCCTTCAGGATGTAACGGGCGCCATGAGTCCCGACACCGAACGGTTGTCTATCTCCTACATGTCTTCCCATCCCCAACTTTACAAGCAGCTGGCCAATTCGCCGGAGAACGTAGCCAAAATGAAGAAGATTGAACAATCCTTGTCCGGCAAGGAAGTTCACTATCTTCCCAAAGCCAAACTTCCCGCCGATGGTCTCCCGTGGATTAAAGACGGCGATATCATAGCCATCACCACCA
Organism: Bacteroides sp. D20; assembly: GCF_003436255.1. Lineage (NCBI taxonomy): Bacteria > Pseudomonadati > Bacteroidota > Bacteroidia > Bacteroidales > Bacteroidaceae > Bacteroides > Bacteroides sp. D20. Next base: position 77,089 of record NZ_QSOO01000009.1, read on the forward strand.
ACACTCCGGGGCTGGATGTAGCCCACATGGGAATCGCTTTCTATGCGGATAGCAAACTCCTGCTGGTACACGCTTCCTCTACCGACAAGAAAGTGGTCGTCTCCAAAGTCCCCTTGTCCCAAATGCTGAAAGACAATAATAAGTGGACGGGAATACGGGTGCTGAGGATGAAGAAATAAAATGAAATACTATAATATGGAAAAGGCGATGAAGATTTGATTCTCCATCGCCTTTTCCGTATATAGGATTGTTCGTTCCTATTCCTCCACGACAATATATTCATCAATATTCCGTGTTTCTTTACTGAAGTTCACACCTACTTTCACTAATTTCCTGCCATCCAAGGTATAAGGAATCAGATAACCTTTCTCATCTATTTGCTTCAGAGCTGCGTCGGCCGTACCGTCCAGTTTGAACTCAAAAACATAAATAGCGGTAGGGGTATGAACTACTGCGTCCGCACGGCCGCGGCTGCTGCGAACCTCGGACCGGATGAACTGTCCCAGCAAAGTAAACACTACATGAAAAATAACCTGATAATGACGTTCCGTATCATCACTCAACTCGTACGGAATACCGGAGAAGAATATCTTAAGACGCTCCATAAACGCCTCCACATCCCCACTCTTCAATTCACGCATGAATTTAGCGATGTGGAAACCAGTTTCATCATCAGTAACTTTAGTATAAAAAGGAACCAGAAAATTGAGGAAACCATAACAAACTTCATCATTCGGAAATTGAAGCGTATAAAGGCAAACCTCTTTATCATAAGCTTTTATAGTCAAGTAACCGCTCTGATAAATCATAGGCAGAGGATTATTAGCTTCTGCACGATATTCAGAGAAGGCAGAGGCAGTAACCTCTACGCCATTCAGCAAAAGGCGAAGATCATAGTCACTCTTTTTTAATAAATCCACCAAATAAGTAGGTGTACCCGTCTGAAACCAGAAGTTGCCGAACTTCAATTTCTGGAATACATTCAGAAGGCTGAAAGGGTTAAAAAGCCCCACCGAAGTATCTTCACAAAAATGATAGCCGTCATATTTCTTTGCCAAACGAAAAATCGTTTCCTCCAAAGTCAGTTCTTCATTCTCACTTAACCGTTGTATTTCCGGGCCAAATGTTTTTATAAGTTCATCTTGTGTAATGCCGCACAAAGCATTGTATGCTCTATCCATGCTGATATCATTCAGCTGATTCAAGTCACTGAACACACTTACTTGCGCAAACTTGGTCACTCCGGTCAGGAAAACAAAACGAAGATAACGGTCAGCGCTCTTCAAGACACCGTAGAACGCTTTCAATATTTTCCGATACTCATCCAGCAAGTTCTCATCCAAGACCGCTTGAAGCAATGGCTTGTCATACTCATCAATCAGCACAACAACCTGCTTTCCCGTCAGCGTGCATGCCCGCTCTATCACGTAAGCAAAACGCTCCTCCGGACTACGGTCTTCCTTCTCCTGACCATAGAGCAGCTCCCATTTCTCCAGATATTGATTAAGCATAGCCGTCAGGTCAGCAGCAGTTTCATATTTCCGGGCATTCAAGTCAAGATGTAGAACAGGATACTGTTCCCACTTCGTTTCCAACTGTTCGATGGCCAAGCCCTGAAACAAGTCTTTGCGTCCTTGAAAGTAAGCTTCGAAAGTGGAAATGAGCAGACTCTTGCCAAACCGACGGGGACGGCTTAGGAAATAAGGAGTAGAAGTAGATGCTATTTGATAAATCATAGCAGTTTTATCTACATAAAGAAAACCGCCTTCACGTAGTTTATCAAAAGTCTGTATGCCTATCGGCAGCTTACGTATCTGTTCCATGTTATTATTATAACCTGATTGGTGTATGACAAAGGTACGATTTATATTTCAAAAATAAGACGAAAGGCGATGGAGATTTTAGTCTCCATCGCCTTTCATTATTTTACTAATCATCATTTCAGCATTACTCACGTAGACTGGTGCAATCCGAAATACTTCTTCATAAAACAGATATAAAGAAAACAAAGCAAAAGAATTATACCTGCCAAATACCAATAACTGTAACCTAAACACATTATATATCCTACGATGATGATTGCCTGCACTGCCATGTAAATAGAAGAAACCATTATATGGGGAATCTTCAGCTCATTCGCCATAATCTGATACAGATGCTTGCGATGCGGTAGCCCGATATTCTCATGAAGCATCAGGCGGTGAATGATAGTCAATACACTGTCTACCCCATAAACGGACAAAAGAACTATCCAGCTGAAATCACCCGTTCCAATGATAAGTCTTCCTATCAAAAAAAGAAGGATGAAGGCAATGCTCACCGAACCCACATCACCGGCAAAGCATTTGGCACGCTTGCGGAAATTGAAGAAGCAGAAGACTAGAACGGAACAGATAACGGTATAGATGAAATCCGCTTCTACAAAAGTAACCACCTCCTTATTGATATAGGCCAACGCAGCAAGAATAACCAGAGAATAACCTCCCGTTATCCCATTAATCCCATCCATAAAATTGTAGGCATTGATGATGCCCGTACAGACTATCAAGGCTATGACTATCCACCACCAGGACAAGGAGAACAGCCCCCACTGATAAAACATCATAGCCATAGCAGAGAAATGAAAAAGCAGTCTTGTCATCTGTCCGGTGGATTTTATATCGTCCACGAAGCTGATGAACGTCACCAGTGTCAAGGCAAGCAGGAACCAGGGATATTCAAAGCCACTCGTCAGGAAATAGGCAAACGCCCCGAAATAGAAAATAATCCCACCACCGCGTAAAGTCACTTTCGTATGGGAACTCCGCTCATTGGGATTGTCGATGATATTGCACCTATCAGCTATTCTAAAATAAAAAAGTTCTGCTAAAAACAATAAGATTACAATTATCAATAAATACATGTCTTAAAAGTAAATTATCAAATTAAAAAGGTTTATCTTTGTGAAAAATAGAAAACACGAATGAGCCCTATAAAAAAAATAAAAGTCAACAACCTGGATATTTCCATTTCGATAGAAAGCAATAAAGACGACTACTTCTGTTTAACAGATATCATAAAAGATAAAGAAGGAGAAGATCACATACGAAATTGGATGAGGAATAAAAACACAATTGAGTTTCTAGGTACTTGGGAAATCTTAAATAATCCGGATTTTAAAGGTGTCGAATTCGACACCTTTTTAAATCAAGCCGGACTCAATAGATTTAATATGACTCCCAAAAAATGGATCGAAGCAACCAATGCTATAGGAATAGTCTCTAAAGCAGGTAGAAATGGTGGAACCTATGCACATAAAGATATTGCATTAGAATTCTGCTCTTGGTTCAATCCCACCTTCAAACTATATCTTTTAAAAGAATATCAGCGTTTAAAAGAGTTTGAAAATGACCCATTAAAAGTAGAATGGAAAATTAAGCGCATATTATCTAAGACAAACTATCACTTACATACTGATGCCATAAAAAGCTATATACTTCCTCAATCCAATATGTTAAAAGACTCACAATGGCTAATATATGCAAAAGAAGCAGATTTATTAAATGCAGCGTTATGGGGATGTACAGCCTGCGAATGGAGGGATGCAAATCCTGAATATGCATCAAAAGGCCTTAATATAAGAGACATGGCAAGCATAAATGAATTAGTCGTATTATCTAATTTGGAGTCTTTTAATTCTGAGTTAATCAAGTTATCTATACCCAAACAAAAACGTTTCAAACAACTGCAAGAAATGGCACAAAAACAGATCCAGCAATTGAACACATGGGAAACTGAAAAAAAGTTCAAACAAATAGATAATAATACAAATTTGATAGAATAGTGCTTATTCTATCAAATTCATAGTGAGAACGACTTTATCGTTCTCACTATCCCCTCCTCTGCCCTCACCGGCATTCTGTCAATACCAAGGGCAGCCTTTATCTTCGCATTACTCACCACATAATTCTCTGTCAACTTGCGCAGACGCTCTGCATTCAAAGGCAAATGGAGCAGAGTCCCAAGCCGGGCACAGAATTCCATCAGTCCTCTGTTTATCTTCCAGATATGCGGCTTGCGCTCCAAAGCCCGACACATCAAAGTTATCAGTTCATTTGTGGACAAGGCATCGTCATCTCCCATGTGGTAGATACCACTCGCCACCTCCTTGGTCAAAAGACCTTCCACCACGTAGCAGAGATTGTCTATCGAAGTAAAAGACCTTCTGTTCTCAAAGGCCCCCAAAGGCCAGGGAATGCCTTTCCTCACCACATTATAAAGAAGATTCAGATTGCCTTTGTTGCCGGGACCATGAATCATGCAAGGACGCAGGATATAGACATCTTTGCCATCATATAGATTAGCTTTCAATCTGCCATCCTCGGCCTTCAACCGGCCAAGGATGTAATTCTCCGCAGCTATCTTGCTTTCCCCATACGGCCCTACCGGGGCAGGCACCACATCTTCAGTCAGCATATCCCCCACCACACTGTCGGCAGCAGCTTTTACCGAACTGAAGAATACGAATTTCTTCGCGGACGATTCCAGAAAAAAATTAAATATCTTTTGGGTCAATCCCGTATTGATATCAAAATAGGATTGGGCTGCGGACCGGTTTTTCATATCATGGGCTTTACCAGCCAGATGAATAATGGCATCGAATTCAGGAAGATCCCGCATCGGAAAAGAAGCCGGTTCAATATCCTTCCAGAAAAAAGTCTTTATCACCCCCTCCTTTTCAGGTGCGACAATATCCAGCCCGTAAAGACAATGACGTTCCTTTAGGGCAATAACAAGATTGGAGCCCACAAAGCCGTGGATTCCAGTGATTAATATGTTCATGGAATTATTCTATAAAATATACTGACCAGAAACGTGATTACCAGTTAGGGACAAAGCCTTTACCGAGGACAAAGGTAGGTCATTTATTACTTGCCAGAAATAGCATATAAGATATTCCTATTTACTCTCTCATTTTACGGGGATTCATGCGATTCATCAGCCCTTGAAAATAAACATTTAAAGGATATGGCAATAAAGAACGGACAAAGGGTATACAAACTCCAATATATGCAATGAAAGACAAATGAAGTCTTCTACAGCCACGTAAACCTATTTTCATTCTATGCCACCCTACTTCTATACTGTTTTTTCTCACACTGTCAGCAAAGAAGCGATAATGCAACAATGGTTCCGAAATATTGGCAAAATGCAATCCTTTTTCTGCACACCTGAACCATAAATCATAATCATCCTGACGCGGACCGGCATCAGGTTTATACCCACCTACTGATAAGATTGCATTTTTTCGATACATCACAGTAGGATGATTCAAGGGACAAGTCCAGACCAGACGAACAATATCCTCATGCGAAACTGGAACCTTTATAACCTCTTCAAGATTATTTCCACATTCGTCAATTTTAGTCGCATAGGCCCCCACAATATCTATCGTAGGATGTGATTGCAAAAAAAGAACTTGTTTCTCAAAACGAGATGGATAGCAAATATCATCTGTATCCATACGAGCCACAAACTCATAGCTACAATGCTTTAAGCCTATATTAAGTGCCTTGCTTAATCCTAAATTATTAGGCAAAGGAATAATTTTAAGCAAATTAGTATCGTAAGAAGATAGAACTTTTTCTAATTCAACAGTGAGAGGTCCATCCTTAATCAATATGATTTCAGAAGGAGGAAGCGTTTGGTTCAGTACACTATCAAGTGCAGACTTCAAATAAATCGGCCTTTCTTTATAATAGACCGAAATCAATACAGAATAGTTAGGTGACATTTATATAAGATGAATTATTTAAGAATCCATAGCTATTCTCAAGCCTTCTGCCATAATTTCGCATAAGATAATATCATAGCCTTTTGAGAAAATTTTTCTTCATAAATAATTCTTGACTTTTTCCCCATTTTTACAAAATCAGGTCTGTCAATCAATATCTTTTCAAACAACTCAGAGAGTTGTTGTTCATCTACATCTACCAAATAGCCTGAAATACCTTCAACAATCATTTCTGGAATACCTGCTATACGAGTAGATATAATGGGCAAACCACAACGCATAGCTTCAATAATTGATATTGGCAATCCTTCGTCTTTAGAAAACAAAATAAAAGCATCCGAGTTAGTCAAATAGTCATTTACTTGGTTTGAGTTGCCCACAAAATAAATATCAGCAGAAAGTGTAGCTGCTACTTTTTCCAAAATATTACGCGAAGGACCATCTCCGACAAAAGTCATGGAAAAAGATTTTTGTTGTTCAGAGGTCAATTTAGATAATGCATGAAGTATGCCTATTTGATTTTTACGATTACACAATGTTCCTACGCATACTAACCTAGTCTGATTGGTTGAAGATATACACTTACTTCCACCTTCAATATCAGGGATGCCATTATAGACAAATGAAGTCTTTTGCGAAGATATGTGGGGGTAAAGATGACAAAAATTCCAACGTGGGAAATCGGCTACAAAATTTACTTTATCCACTCTATTCAGTACAACATCCTCTATCCTACGTTTCATAATACCAAAAAAACAAGAACGAAACAAAGGGTAATACTCTTCATACATTGACCATAAAGAGCCATTACTATGCAGTGTCAAATACACAGATTTTTTGTTTTTTCTTTTACGCTTCAAATAGTAATAACAAGCAAACAAGTCTTGGAAATGAATAATATCCGGCAATTCATCATTGGGTATTTCATCGAAGGCTTCTACTATCCGTTTGGAATATCGTAATCCAGAAAAATAAATCATAGCATACGTCATGAGATGGCTATATTTAGCATATCTCATTAACTTGTTTTTTAGTGACGCTTTCCTCTTGATTTTATCATTGTTAGAAAAATTTCTTACTTCACCATGTACATCGTCAAGTGTGAAAGTTGATAGTCCGATTCCCTGATTCGCAAAATCATTGATGCAACTTCTTAACCCAAAGACAAACTGTGCAGCCCCATTAGGTGCTTTTATCCATCCGGGGAAAATAATCGTTACTTTTTTCATTATACTCCTATTTTCATTCATTCCATTCTAAACTTTCTTTGTGATTACAGCGTGTAAAAGGTTCTATTCCATTATTATGACTGACTCGTTTGTTAAGAGGAGGCAATTGCATATAATCGCCAAAATATTCGCGCAAATAAGTATCATAATTACATGGGATATTAAACATCTCTCCTTCAAACTCGTGACGTTTCAAAGGGAAAAGAACATCTTTGGATAAAAGCTTATACTCATTTATTTCCATGGCCCAAGCCAAGCTATCGGCTTCCTCCATTGTTTCAGCATGGAAAAAGTCATTGAGCCAATTATAAAGAGGAATATGTGAATATCTAATAAAACGTTTCATCAAATACCCCACTGTACGTTGCAAAAAAGCTCCATGTCTTACTACTGAATAATTGGTATCGTGAAGAAATAATTTCAGATGCGATTGCCACCATGAATGTTTTACATAATCAAAAGGGAAAATATCTAAAAATATACCTTTATGACATTTCAATCGTTCATACATTGGCTCATGAAAAGTACTGTATTTATCACGTAATTTCGCAAAAAACATGGGATAATCAGAATCTGTTTCTCTGGTTTGCAGGTAGATATCATCGCGTAATTCAGTTTTTGCAACTTCTAAAAAACGATAATAATCATTACGCAACATCGCTACATCAATATCATCGTCCCAAGGAATAAATCCACCATGGCGAATAGCTCCTAACAAAGTTCCTCCATCAAGCCAATAAGGAATATCATATTTTGTACAAATGCGATCTAACTCTCTAAGTAATTTAAGCATAACAAGCCTGGCTTGCTCATTCACATTCTTACCTTTTTCACGGTCATCTTTCAGCATTATCTTAATATTTTAAATTTTCTAATGTAATATGCTCTTGCCACTAATAATGAAATATTAGTTATAAGCTGTATAATCAAAATTGATAAAAGATTGGTATGCAAGTTGAAAATAAATACAAATAACATGCATGCAACGTAAACCCCCAAAGAGCACCACATGGTTATGTTAAATGCTTTAAAATAGCCAGCTGCAACCAAGATGGGACTACCTTGCAAATAAATGATAGAATTGGTAACTATCAGCGGAGAAAGAATATATACTATTTCAACAGAGGGTTCCATCAACCCTTTGCCCAGAAGTTCAACTCCCCAAGGTGCCAGCAGCACACACAGCCCCCATATCAGTATAGCAACCCAAAAAGATATTGCCATAACCTTACGCATTAATCGAAAATTACGTTCAGATGCCACTTTAGGATAGAGAACTTGATTAAGAATCATTATAGGAAAAGAACCTAAACGAACTATCTTATTAGCTAAGTCATAATATGCCACTTCCTGCATACCAATAAAATTACCAAGCAAAATAGCATTGCTTCGTTCTATTATCATATCAGCAATACGTGAATAAAAAATGGAAGTAGAGCGTTTGAAACGATACACCACATTGCGCATTTTTACCCCTATCAGCCTAACCTTATATTTCTCAAACATCACATACAATCCATAAGCAGTGCCAAACAAGCTACCAAGACTGAACAAAATAGGATAATACAGATAGTCGGCTTTCGAATGAATGAATACAACCATCAATATCACAAAAACAAGTTTACAAATCAACTGAAAATAGGTAACATACTTCAGTTCTTGTATTCCTTGAAAAAACCAACCCGGGAATAATACAGAAGCTATGCAATGTCCTGAAAAAAGGATATAAAGCATTTTCATCTTTACATCAAATAACATTAATGCTCCCACTAATAGCAACAGCAAAAACATACAAAATATAAAGCGAATGTAAAGCACCGATGATACAATCTCATTCAATCTGTGCTTGACATGTTGATATTGGGCTACATCTTTCACCGCAGAGATATCAAATCCCCACGCAGCCACCATTTCAATATATGTAATTACCGTAAACGAAAATACAATGTAGCCATATAATTCATCACCCAGTTTACTAATAATGTAAGGATAAGTAATTAATGGTAAAAACAAAGCTAATACATTAAGTATAGAAACAAAAAAATAGTTCTTTACCAAGATTTTATTTGATAATATTTTATCTATTATTATCCGTTTCAACTTTACCTATTTAAGATATTCAACATCCATTATTTATTAATAGAGCCCTCATTTCTTCCCTACTTTTAACACAATCAAATCCCCAATATTTGAAGGCAAGAAGTCGTTTATCCACTTGTGCTTGTGATGAATCTTTTTCAAAAGTTTCCCATAAATCACGCCATAAAGGATTCACTTCTTCCAAGGTTTGTACAGGATTAATTACAAGATGAGGTTTGCCGAGATATACGCAATATCCTGTATGAGTACCAATACTATTTGAACAAGTATAATCAGATAATAAGATAATCGTTTTCAGACGATTCAAGAAGTTTATATCCAACTGATGACCAGCAGTGGTCACTTTAAATCCAGCTTTATTATATAAATCACCAAAACCGTTTTTATTTTCATCTAAATAATACATATTCACAATTACAGTATCAAATCCAAGCTTCTCTTTAAGTTCTAGCAATTCATCAATCATACAATGTATTTCATATTCTAAGCCACCCTCACAGCATGTATGTGTAGGAAAGAAAAGAAGAGTTTTGCCTAATTCCTTTTTCAAGGAATTCATCTCTTCACTATTCAACATACATTCAGCATAATGTATGTAAGGGCCAATAGCAATCACGGGTTTATGTAAACTTCCAAGCCCCTTCACTCGTATGTTGCTGAAAGTCATGATACGTTTGGTCGTTTTACACCACGCGGCCATAGGCACATAATCATCTACATAAAGTCCATGTTCTATTGACCATCCAAACTTATTTACACCTGAGTATTGTTTCAAAGCATAAGCCTGACCATAAAAATTAGAATCCTTAATAGCCTCTATTGGATAATAAGGTATAGGTTTTACTAATTCCTTATAATCAAACATGCTCAATGCCTGACGACGGTTAATCTCTTTCCAAAACCGTTTCTTGTTTCTCAAGCGATAATAAGTGTTATAGAGTGACAATAAAAGGAATGATTCTTTAAGTATTTTTATTAAGAAAAGTTTTAACACATTACTCATTGCTATTCAAAAAATAATAAGTTTATTAAAAAATGCATCTTTCAATTTTCGTTTATTCCATGTTACAACAACTGCCCTTAACGTAACATAAAATAAAACTCCTATCATAATTAAGAATGGAGATGGGAAATAACTACCTCTTGAGGTCCATATTAAATGTGGAATAATAAACCAAGAAAAATACACATAAGTATATGACTTATTATAATTCCGTTCATACCATTTTATGATTCGCCCTATTAAATAGCTACCTATAATCAATGCCAACACACCTCCTAATTGATAAAGTTCAGCAATATACGAACTCCCATAGCCAACACCAGACAAATATAACTCCGGATTGACGGCATACATTAATTGATCATCCAAACTTAAGGTATGTTGTACCAGTTCCTCTGACTGTCCTTTCCTATAAAGAGGGTTAAAAAACCATAAGAAAGTAGTACATAAAGAAAACAGAATAGAATATCTTGTGGAATTAGCGAAATCGCTAGAATAATCTAAATAATTACCTAATAAGACATAAGTAGCACCTTGAGAATAAAATAAAGCAAAGAGCATCTGAGAAATGCTTAGATTAAAAGAAGCATCTTTGTCCCTCAAAAACAAGATTCCCTGAGCTACAAATGCCACAAAAAGAATGAAACAAGCTATATTTTTTACTGAAATCTTTTTAGTAGAATAAAAAGAATAATAAAACCAAATAAAATAAACGATAGGAGCTAATAATGTACTTCTACTCCCTTTCAAAAAAGATACTGAAGACACCAGAAAAAATAGTACACAGTAATATTTAAACTGTTTTCTTGACGGAACAAACATTAATAGCATTGGAAAAACTATATTAAAAAATCCCCAACTAGCTCTCGCAAAAAGAGGTGCAGGAGGCATTTCCATAAACATGATTAAATAACCATATTGTTTTATCAACATCAAGTCATGCATGCCCTTATAAAGTACTCCTGGTGCAGATAGCAGAATTAAATAATAGAGAATTTTTTGTAATTGTTTGTCCGTATAAACATAAGAACTGGCTTGCGATGTAAATTGCGTGTAATCCTTTGCTTTAAAATCTGATTTTGCATAACTCGATAAATATCCGATTATTACCGAAACAAAACTCACAGAAAGTATTAATAATACTTCAAGAACAGTGGTATCAGCAAAAGTATAAAAGACATACTTATCCGATTCAAACAAAATCGAACTATCAAAGATGGATAAAAATACTCTTGAACAAAGAAAAAGAATAAATCCATAAATAAAAATCATTATACAGCTAACGACCTTAACAAAACGAAGAAAGCTTACAAGTATATATACGATAAATAAAATTAGAGCATATTGCAAACAAGGAATAGACTCAATAACATATCGAGCAAAAAACACAAATAGTGCAAAGAATATTGACACAATCAATATTTGTAATTCTTTTTTCAACAAATACAATTTCAAATTTACCATTTCACTCTTTGTAACTCTATTAATAGCACTATGTGAGAAGCTTTCTCTTTAAATAGATACCTCTTACGTCTTAAATAATCAAAACATACCATATCTATTAATATTGAATTTTGCCAAGTCTATTTAATCGGAACATAAACTGAAAGATGTTTTGTAATACTTAAATATTTTAGTTACTAACTACCCTCGCCAGTCAATAATAGTGCTACAACTTGTACACATTCTTTCCTAATATATATATTTCCTGAACCTCTGCCATCATAAGGTTCTCTTCCTTCGACACCTTACTAAAATAATAACCATCCGTTAAGATTGCAGCTACAAAGTCTTTGATTTCATAGCGTAAACCTTCACCTACATATGGATAAAAATACTTCTTATTATAATTTTGGTCTTCATAACGGACTTCAAAACAATCAGTCTTCCACCATGGAGCCGGTACATACACATACCCCTTGGTTCCTGCAATAGTCAAAGAGCCCTCTGTTTTAACCCCCAACCCTACCTGAAATGAAGCAACAGCATGATCATAACGAAAAACAGCCTTAGTGAACATATCCACATCATTCTTCATCTTTGAATAAAAATTAATGTTTCGGAACTTTGTCCCCAAAAACTTAAAGATAGGCAGCAGAGGAAAACAAGCATTCTCGCTCATACTACCGCCAAAATGTTTACTGTCAAGCTTTGCTGAATTTTCGTCTGTAAGAGTGGTTACAGAAGCATTTACCTCAACGATCTCACCAATCACACCGGATTTGAGCAGAGAGAATAAGTGCCCGAAAGCAGGACAATAAGCAGTTTTGAGTGCAATCTGAAGCAATAAACCTTTTTTCTCTGCAATCGAGTAGAGTTCTTCTGCCTGCTTCTTACTAAATACAAATGGAGTTTCACAAAGAACAGGCTTTCCCGCGTTCAAAGCAGACTTTGCATATTCATAATGAGTATAGTGTGGAGATGCAATATAAACGGCATCGCAATTTTCATACAACTCTTCTAAATCACGAGCAACTATAGGAATCAAGAATTTTTCACAGAACGAAACACATTCTTCTTGATTAGGATTGTATGCAACAGAAACGGACGCACTATTCACATTTTTCGACTCTGGAACAAAACGTGAAGCAATACTGCCAGTACCAATAATGCCAATATTGACAATAGGATATTTCTGGCGAAGCAAAGTAGATGATATCCCTTGAGTACGAGGAAGATAAATCACTTTACAGAACTCGTTGAGATAGTCAAAATAGCCTTCCCAATCTGAACCGATTGCAAAAATATCCACTCCATATTTCTGTATATCATCAATCTTCTGCCCACGATATTCTTCTATCACAATCTGATCTGCAAGACCGGTGGATTTAACCGCTTCAATACGTTCCATCACGTTATTGCACGTGTTCATCTTGCCTCTCTCCAAGTCGAAACTATCTGTGGTAACACCCACAATGAGGTAATCACCTAAAGCTTTCGCACGTTTTAAGAGGTTATAATGCCCCTGATGAAACAAATCGTATGTTCCGTAAGTAATAACCTTCTTCATAACCTTAGATAAATCGCTTTTCTCTTAAATCAATAAATGCAGCAATCAGTTTGTCGTAATCCTCCTTCTGAAGATGACCAATATGACCTATACGAAAAATTGTATCCTTCATATTTCCACCATTAGGACATATCCACATTCCATACTCATCCTTCATCTTAAGGAAAATTTTAAAAGCAGATTGAGTTATGGGATGGAGCGGAGTGACAGCATTACTAAGGCTTTCACTGACAATTTCAAAAGGAAGATTATTCTCAACAAGCTTATCACGAAAATACTTAGCCAATTCTGCACAACGCGCAATCTCCACCTCCGCACCACCTGCAGATTCAATTTCTTTTAAACGGACATTAATTTGACGAAGGATACCAACAGCAGGAGTCCAAGGAGTCTGCCCTCTCTCCATATTTTTAAGAGCAAGCTTCAAATCAAGATACTGACAGCAACATTGGACCTTTTCTATACGTTTAATAGCCGAAGGAGCAAGAATCATAACTGCAATACCCGGAGCGCAAGCAAGAGCCTTCTGACTTCCAGTAATCATCACCCCTGCATCCATTGCCGCCATATCAAATGAATCGCAAAGGAAGGTAGAGATTGTATCAACAATCAAGAAACAATTATTACGTTTGCAAAAATCAGAAACAAGATTGATATCGTAATGTACCCCCGTAGAAGTTTCGTGCTTCTGCATAAGGAAAGTAGTGTAACCCTTGCTCTCATATTCAGCAAGATGTTCAGGCTTCAAAGCTCTACCATACTTAAGCTTAATTTCCGTAAAGGGAATTTTATGAAGGGTAAGCAATTCCACAAAACGCTCACCAAAGCTACCACCATTGATTACAAGAGCCTTATCCTGTGGCGTAAGGCAATTTATGATGGCAGCCTCCATACCACCAGAGCCAGAACATGTCATGAAAACAACCTTACTATCTTTAGTCGCATTAGCAAACTTCTTAACAAGACGCTCATTCTCAAGCATCATTTCTGAGAACTCTGCTGTTCTAAAATATGGCACCTGTTCGGCACCTATGGCCCGTACAGCATCAGAAGATTGCACCGGACCTACTGTAAAATTAATCATTTATATAGATTCCTTTAATTATCAGTAATAATCAACCAATCCAATCATCACTCCCCCTTCTTCCTAGCCTCCAGCCATTTCTCCACCCATTCCCCAGCCAATTTCCTGATTTCGTCATCATCCAGTTCCTCCAGTTCATCGATATAGTATCGCAGAAGAGTTTCGTATGTACTAAGTGGGGCGTTACACCCTTTTTTTTAAGTCTATGTACGTGGATGGAGAAATATGCAAATCCTTGCAAAGAGTTTCAATAGTGACTCCACTCTGTTTTCTCGTTCGCTCGATAAAAAAGCCCAATGAAGGGTGAATAAAATTTTTGCCCATTTAGATAAATTTTAAGTAATTAGATAGAATACTATGTTATATATTGTTATTATTTACTTTGTTCCTTTAAAATCTTTCTTACATGTGGGAAAGATTCAACGAAAGAGAATGAATACCTTTGAGCCAACCATTTAAACATATAATATGCCAAAATCTTTTAAAATGTCGCTTTTCATGCCACCCATCTCGCCGATGAAGGACGGAGCGACCGGGAAAACCGTGAAAAGCGCCACGCTTACCCCCCTGCGTACTTTAGAACTGAACGAAGTTTACCAACTCATCACAGCCAACAAACGGCTGATCACCCTAACACAAGCCATCCGCGAAGCTGCCCTACAAGGCGATGATAACAACTGCCGGATGCTGAAACAGCAAACCTTACCCTACGTCACCCCCTGCGGCGTATTCACCCGACGACGGAGCGACTGCCTAAAGCTACCCTCCGGACTGGTGGTGGTGGACGTAGACCATCTCGACTCGCCTGACGAAGCCGGACGCCTGAAGCAACTACTGTTCAAAGACCCTTACCTCGCACCGGTACTGGTGTTCATCAGCCCTACCGGACGAGGTGTAAAGGCTTTTGTACCCTGTCCTATCGGAAAAGACAGCACGGAGGCGGTGCGCTGGGCCATGAATTACGTCCACTGCATGTATGACACCGAAAATACACAACCCGGAAAAGGAGTGGACACTTCGGGGAAAGACCTCGTACGTGCCTGTTTCCTCTGCCATGACCCGAAGGCACTGCTCAGAGAAGTTGTGAATTTCGAATGATGAGTCATTGCAAATCACCGACTACAAATTACTAATTATAAATTACCAAATCCGATGGAACCACTATCTTCATTGCACCTTCTGGCCGAAGCAGTCAGAAATGCAGGAGCAGACATTGCTCCAACCTATCAAGAATATATACAACTGGCATTTGCTATTGCCACCGACTGCGGAGAAGCAGGACGGCATGATTTTTTAAGTCTGTGCAGCCTGTCGTCCAAGTACGACCAACGGGCAGCCGACAAGCTCTTCAGCAATGCCCTGAAGACCGGCCGTAACGACGTGCATCTAGGAACCGCCTTTCATCTGGCCGAGCTTTGCGGCGTGAAGATTCAGCATGAAGCCGCACCCGCCATTGGTACACTTGGTACACAAAGTTCACCCCTCTCTTCTACCTCACACACACGCGCACGCGAGGAAGAGTCCGCATCGGGCATTGAACCACTGTCTCCATTACCCACTTTCGACGAACACCTCCACTGGCCTTATCCCCTGAATCGCATCATGAGCTGCGGAACCTCCCTCGCCCAATACGATGTACTGCTACTGGGTGCCATCACCGTATTGGGTGCCAGTATGGGAAAACACGTCCGATGTTCCTACGGAGGAAAAATGATGTCCCCCTGCCTGCAAACCTTTGTAGTAGCCCTACCTGCATCCGGCAAAGGAGTGCTCTCCTTGGTACGCCTGCTTGCCGAGCCCATTCACGATGAAATACGTGGGCAGGTAGACGAAAGCATGGCATGTTACCGCCGCGAAAAAGCAAAATACGACACACTGGGCAAGGAACGTGGAAAAACGGAGACTCCCGTAATGCCTCTCAACAAGATGTTCCTCATCTCGGGCAACAACACCGGAACCGGCATCCTGCAAAACCTGATGGACTCCGACGGTACCGGACTGATATGCGAAAGCGAAGCCGACACCATCTCCACCGCCATCGGTTCGGAATACGGACACTGGAGCGACACCATGCGCAAAGCCTTCGACCACGACCGACTGTCCTACAACCGGCGCACCGACCACGAATACCGAGAGGTAAAGAAAACTTATCTTTCCGTACTTCTGTCAGGCACCCCCTCACAAGTGAAACCACTGATTCCCACTGCTGAGAACGGGCTCTTTTCTCGCCAGGTATTCTACTACATGCCTGCCATACATCATTGGCAAAACCAGTTCGACCGCAATGACAGCGATCTTGAAGATACCTTCAAGGCTCTGGGCATGGAATGGAAGGACAAACTGAAAACCATTGTCATGAACGGAATATTCACCCTTCACCTTACGGACGGACAGAAAGATGAATTCAACCGGCTCTTCTCCCGGCTTTTCGTACGCTCCGGACTAGCCAACGGAAACGAGATGTCAAGCAGCGTGGCACGTCTGGCCATCAACATCTGCCGCATCATGGAAGTGGTGGCCATGCTCCGCGCAATGGAACAAGGGGAAATCACCGCCTCGCCTTACGTGTCGCCCGACCCTCACACAGCCACAGACAATCTGAAAGACCACATTGTCAGCCGATGGAATCTCCTCATTGCTTCCGCTGACTTTCATGCCGTACTCTCACTGGCCGAAAGCCTTTACCGGCATACCACCCATATCCTCTCCTTCCTGCCCAACACCGAAGTGACAAGCCGCGGCAATGCCGACCGGGATGCGCTGGTAGACAGCATGGAAGAAGAATTCACACGGGCCTCTTTCCTGCAGAAAGCCGGAGAGATGGGCATCAAATCGGAAACCGCCTCCACCTGGCTCAAACGTATGCAGAAACACGGGCTGGTGGAAAATGTAGATGGCAAGGGAAACTACCGGAAACCCAAAGTCTGACATTCACTTCGCTTCACGCACGCGTATGTGTGTGAGACGAAAGGATGGATGAACCTCTGTACCAAGTGTACCAACCTGACCTTTACGCCATCCAACCTCAGGTTTAAGGCTCTCCCAGTGCAGCCACTATCAGCCGCACCTGGGCAGGCGTATAAGAGCGGGAACGGGAAGAACCACCCAAGGCGGAAAGTCCGTCACGCAAATCGGGACAAAGGTCTATCCAGTGTTTCAGTTTGCGGAAGGCAGCCTCCGGACAAAGATTGGGACAATAGATTTGGGCCAATTCGGTACGCCCGTATGTACGTATGACAAAAGAATCCATAGTTGACAGTTACGATTTATATTTCATCAAAAGTAACTATAAATCATGACATTATCAAACTTGCAAGCGTAAATAACCGACTAAAACAGACCCAAACAGACGAGAACCTGCAAAAACCGGCAAACGCCCATATCCACAGCCTTATCTTTGCATCGTTGAGTTCAACACAGCAAATGTTTTTATCCTTTAACTTCTAAATTTTAATTGTATGATTCGTTACAAAAAGTATCAAGTGACGGGCGAAGACAGCCCACTGAAAGGCCTCTGGTATGCACGCCCCGTAATCGAAGAAACCTTCGACATCGAAAAATTGGCCAAGCACATGTCCAATCACAACACCCCCTATTCGAGTGGTGTCATCAAGGGGGTACTGGCAGACATGGTTTCCTGCACCAAAGAATTGATTCTGGACGGCAAGAACGTGAAACTGGATGACCTTGCCATCTTCTCCGTAGGAATCGTCAGCAAGAAAGGGGCGCAATCCGCTGCCGACTTCTCGCTGGCCAACAACGTGAAGGGGCTGAAGCTCCGCGCCCGTGCCACTGGCGAACTGAGTAATGCCCAAATCAACCTGGATGGACAGCTGAAGGAATCTTCCCTGTACACCGTAGGCGGAAAAGCTCCCGATGGCAGTGGTTCCGACGGCGGTTCCGGAGGAAGTGACGGTGATCAAGGCGAGAATCCGTTAGGATGAGAATAATTACAAATTACTAATTATCAATTACCAATCATCATGAGTGAAGACAAAAAGTCAAAATCCGTGTGGGGCATTGTCCTCAAAGTAATCATCACCGTAGCTACCGCCATAGCGGGAGCTTTAGGTCTGGGCGCTTGCAAATAGCCATGCGTACGATTACCCTGCTCATTGTTCATTGCTCAGCCACGCCTCAAGGCGTGGCCCTGGGCTTTGAGGATTGCCGCCGCGACCACATCCACCACCGCGGCTTCCGTGACATCGGCTATCATTTCTATCTGACCCGCAACGGCGAAATACACCGCGGCCGCCCGTTGGAAAAAATAGGTGCGCATTGCCTCAATCACATATTTCATTAGATATTTTAGATAACTTGTTACGTTTTTAATTAACTTTGCATCATAAAAATCAAAAAGCATTGATAATGAAAGCAATACTATTAGTCAGAGTATCTACAAAGACACAAGACTTTGACGAACAAGAAAGAGCAATATATGAGATGGCGATTAAAGACGGTTATTCACCAGATGATATTATACCTATCTGTGAAAAGGAATCCGGTATCAAGCTATCAGAAGAAGAACGTGCAGGACTTAACAGAATGAAAGAACTGATAGAAACGGACAATGCCATTAACTGTGTCTATTGCTGGGAAGTGTCCCGTATTGCCAGAAGAAAGAAGATTAACTTTAGTGTGCTGGACTATCTAATCAACCATAAGGTGCAGTTGGTAATAAAGGAACCGTCCATACGTTTATTTAAAGATAACGGTGATATTGACGAGGGTGCAGAAATGATATTCACATTGTTCAGTCAGATGGCGGAAAGTGAGATGAGAACCAAGTTAGCCAGATGGAAACGCACCAAGGATGCCAAAAGGAAAGAATCATACTATACCGGAGGCTGGTTATTGTATGGCTATAAAGTGGACGAAAAGACAAGGAAGATTGTGCCGGATGAAAGTGCTGCCGTAGTAGAACAAATATTTAATATGTATCTAACTGGGAAATACAGTTATGGAAGCTTAGCTAAAGAATTGATACACACTGGTATCTTTAATTATAAATTATCTACAGCCAGAAGTATGGTATCACTCATACTTAATAATACAGCCTATGCCGGTCTGCCGTCCAGTAGCAACGGTTACAACAAGCTGCGAACAGAGGGCAATGTTTATCCCGCCATTGTAACTTTAGAAATGATTGAACGTTGTAAAAAAATAGCGGAGGGCAATGTTTACAAGGCAAAGAAGCAATACAATAACTATTATTTTGGCAAAGGCTTGTTAAGATGTCCTTATTGTGGGGGGACTATGGTAGCCAAGAAGAATAATAATACCTATCATTGCCAAAACTGTGACAAAGGATTCTGGATTCAAATAAATTTAGTTGATAGTATATTGTGGTATACTGGTAGTATGATTTATTTAGGAAGGATGACCTCCAATAATGATGAAGCCAGAAAGCAATACCAACAGCAATTGGAGAACTATGACAATAAAATAACCACTTCTGAAAATAGAATAACCGCCATACAAAACAAGATAGATGTAATAGAGCATAGAGCTTATGTGGACGGAACACTTTCTATTAATAAGGCTGATTCGTTCATTAAAGAATTGAACGATAAGATAAGTGAGGAAAACAAGGCTCTCAATAAATGGAAGAATGAGCAATCAGCAGTCAAACAAATGCTGATAGACATTGAATCAAAGGTTACTGGTGTAACACTCGAAACAATCAATAATATAAAGGATGATGAAACCAGATTCAAAATCATACATGAAGTGCTGGATAATGCTTTTATTGACAAACTGGGTGCATACCAATATAATATTTCCATTTATCCTACACTTTCAGAGAAACCGTTACAGTTCCTTTTAGATACAAAAAAGAATAAGGCTTATACTGACCTTAGAAAGGTTAAAGGCATTAACAGATTGCAAGAAATCAACTGTTATGAACAACGCTTTAAGCCAATAAGAGATAAACAGAAGAACAGAGAATATAATGTGAAGTATTGCCAAGAACATAAGGAAGAAAATGCCAGAAGACAAAGGGAATACAGAGCCAGACTAAAGGCACTCAAAGAAGATAAGAAATAAAGTCTTCTGCAATTAGCAGACTTTTCTTTTATTTTGCAGTATAACTAATAATGAATGTACCATGCCAGAAGAAAAACTACACCGGATAGAGGAACTTCCAGATTTGAAAGCTAATTGGACTGAAAGCTACAAATGTCTAAATGAGCCACTATTAGAATATGTGTGGGAAGTTGCCAATCACTTCCTGCCCGGTTACGAAGAAACAGATAAGGGAATGATACCAACTGAATCTATTGCACCAATCATATTCTGTAATAGATATTTTGAGAGAAATCTTACCATAGAAGAACGGTATGAAAGAGCCAAAGAAATAGGTATGTGTAATACAACCTTTGAACAATATTCACAATCAAAAAATAGATACAGACCGTTAGATGTCCGTTTCAAGAATGAATATCTGAAATCGGAAGAAATCTTGGATGTATTAAACTCATATCATATAGATATTAGTAAATTCTGGTATCTGGCACTTTTTATAAAAGATGTGGTACTGGATAAATGCGTTGATGCCATGCCTGCCGAAACATCTAATGAACGGATTCAAGAATTGATAGGTAGAATAAATGAAATACCCAATGGAAAAAATGCCGGATTAATCTTCAAACTGGAGGGAAAACAAAAATATGTCATAGCTGACAAACCTACAATTAAGGAAATCGGAGTGGCTTTAGCCGTATATAAAGAACTTATGGAGAACAACGGACTCTACAGAGGGCAACTTGACTTAAAGAAAATGCTAAATGAAAAAGTTACCATAGACAAAACTCCCATGTATGCTTTGTTCACTAAAATGATGAAGTTTTTTTTAACTCCTTACACAGCAATGCCACCTTACCCCAAGTCTATAGACAAAATGTTGCTTATTTCCAGAATGATAAAGATATTGGGACTATCAGATGATGAAAGATTCTATCAAGAATACGACCTTGCCACTAATGAAAAGAGGAACTTCTTGAAAAACCTTATTAGAAGATATGAGAATTATAAATATACTACTATTGGTGTCATTTATGGCTAATATGAAACAGACCCATTTTTAAGTGTTTAAGATTGGTGTGTTGAAAATCGCTCTCTTTTAACACATGTATAATTATTTGATAATCAATCTATTATATATTGTTTGAGTCAAAATATTGCTTACCTTTGCATCGTCTCAGAGGAGATAGGGACGAAAGTTGAAAAGAGTTTTTTCACTGGGTAGCCCTTAAAGAAATATGAAAGAATTAACAAAGCTATTTACTTTTTTGGAGAAGTATAGCATAAATTTTAATGAGTATATGTTGGCAAAGATGTTGGCTTGGGCACAAACCAAACAAAATGCAGAAGTGGTAAGTGAATACTTTTCAATGAGAGTGTGCTGTCGTGGGTTTACCATTCAGTTATTGCAAGGTCTTAAAGATGCAAAATTAATAAATGAATCATACGAAATTCCAAAGGCTGGAAGCGTTTTTGACCCTTGCTGTGTTCCTCTGAATAGGGATTTTATGCAGGATATACTCAATTACTAATCCTACGGCAAAGAAAGCCAGTCGAACGACTGGTTTTCTTACTTCAAATAATATTTCATCTTGAAATGGGTTCACAAAGGCGGCAGGGCAACTGACTGCCTTTTTTTATTTCAGTTTTTCATGTGCTAATAAGTTTTATAGCACCTACTCCGGAGGCTGTAAAAATTACTAATATACAACTGTTTACCTATCTATTGCCGATTATAGATATATCCGTAATGGTTGAAAATACGGACTGGAATCAAAAGGCTGCATAAAACGGTTATTCTTACCTTCCAGTGCAGCGGCATGGGGAAATAGCGGCAATATGGCGGCACTGATACGGTCTTTATTGAAAGTGTGCCTTTGATTAGGGACACCGACCAGAGGTGAGTATAATCGTATAGAGATAAAAAGATAAAGAGTTCCACGAGCAGGGGTATATCCAGAACTGCCTAGAGTAATTCAAGTACTATAGATTTTACAGTATATAATGAAACTAACCTAAAACAATTAAATTATGGAGTATTACACCTTTGAACAATTAAAAGAAATGGCTTTTAGTGATGGAATTACTGGTAATAAGGTGGCTGTCGGTATATGGGCTAAAATGAACGGCTTTCTAAAGAAAAAGAAGCAGGTGAACAAGCGTAGAATTACATTCTACTTTAAACTGGATAATTGGCAGTCTCGTAATTTATGACTACCGGAGCCTCTCTATAAAGCAGTATCAAGAACTGCATATAATACTTGTTCCGGCATACATAACCAGCCAGATAACACAAGGAAGTAAATTACAGTTGTTTTTTAAAGATAGTCTTAGTGAAGTGGTACTAAGGAAAAATGAGCCGTAGTCTATGGGAAATTTGACACCAAATATAGGGGAAAAATGATACTCTATACATTACTACATTACTAACATTACAACATAGATAATTCAGTGCTTCGCACTTCATTATCAAATTTTGAGCTTTCGTAGATAAGTAACTAATGATAAAAACGTAACATTATGATGATATACAACAACAGACTGTTCAATACCAGAAAGGAATTGAAGCGGTATCTAGGCGGAACACGTAAATACAACAAGGCTCTGAAAAGCGGAGAGATTTATAACATATACCAAGAAGAATCAAATAACCAACCGTTTGCGCACAATGGAACAACAATATACGACACTGACAAAAGACATTAATAATATAGATAATATGGATACCATAGTATATGCCTATATAAAATCAAGGATAAATTATAAAACTTCCATTGCGGATAATATTACGGAAAAGGAGATTTCCGAAAAACTAGGCATATCATTAAGCACTGTAAAAAGAAGCGTTGCAAGGCTAAAGAAGAATAAGAATCTTGTTGATAAAGTGATAATTAATAATGTAATAGCAGAGGGAAGCTACAAAACGTACAACAAATATTATATGGCAAAATGTAATGAGAACTTCTTCTATATTTATAACAGTTTCTTTAATGATGATATGAACATTACGAAAGCCGGTGAACGAACTAAATTAAAGAACTTCTTGCTTAAAATAAAGGCTCTATGCAAAAAGGAAACGAACAAGTATATAAGTGAAAGCCCGTATCTGGGTGGGCTTAACAAAACGGAGCTTTCTAAAAAACTGGGCATTGCTACAAAGACATTAGACAAATATCTGGAAATGACAGTCAATGCAGGACAGATAAAATATATAACTAATGGTTTGCTGATACTGAACAAGTCCATTATTCCAGATTTTAAGAAAGATGATACAAATACAAGAATCTATCATATTATTTATGACTGGTGCATTGATAACGATGTTGCTCCACCAGACAGAAACGATGAAATAACAGTAATGGAAGATGGCAGTGTCAGAAGAAGAAACAGATTGCTTGCTGAACTAGCTTGTAAACTGGTTTATATGAAAGATGAAGAAATTAGGAGTTTGCTAACTAATAGAATAACTTCCGAAGAAATAACTTTGGAATATATAGTTAAAGTGCTGAATATAAATATTACAAAGAAGAAAGAAGATATACAGTATTCCGTCATGCTTGACTAAACTAGCTAATCACCTACATTGAGTTTAGCTGAAAGTCAAGAAAACAGACATATAAGGTACTTCATATAAGAATCCCCCTCCCCATTCAATCAGTAATCTTAAATATATAAGAGTGTCTGCCTTGCGTGCCCACAACCCCCTTAGTCCCCCTCTGTATATTGATATAAAAAAGAACTATTAATCATTTAAACTTTTATCAATATGAATAATTTAGTTATCATGCCAACGGAGAAAAGAACTTTGAATTTAGGTGAGTATGCAGAAGAAGCTACTATAATTGTGGAAGAAACTGCAACGCCAAGTATTACTTTCTTGGAAGCTAATACGGATTCTATCACACTGGAAGAACTTGCAAACAAATGTGTTGTGCCTACTTGGGCTAACTTGGAATCAACCATTTCACACCAAGACTTTATTTCTTGTGTGCATGAGGCTGCAAGTTCATTCTATGCAGGTGAAAAGGTGAGCTTTCCCGAAATAAGAGTTTCGCATATAGTACGTGGTAGAATACCGTCCGCGCTTGGTAAGAAAGCAAGTGAACTGTTGGAATGTGAAAAGACACAATTCTATCAAAGACTTGCGTTTGCTTTTACTGTTCCAACCATTTTTGAAACGATAAGAGGGCAAAAACTTGAACTGTGCATAGGTGGGGTAAGAAATTACAGTGACTTGAATCTGTACCGTTCTTCCAAAGGCTTAGAAAAGTTTTCCGTCTTTATTGGCTGGAGAATGAAAATTTGTTCCAATCAGATTCTTACCGGTGAGGGTGTGAGGTTCAACATGGAAGTAACCAATATCAATGAACTTTACAGAAATGTACTGGAATTGCTTAACGGCTTCAATGCAGCCAAAGAAATACATTTGATGCAGACATTATCAGATACTTATCTATCTGAAACACAGTTTGCACAAGTGGTAGGCAGAATGAGAATGTACCAGGCACTTTCACCAGCAAGACAGAAAGCAATACCAAGACTTCTAATCACTGACAGCCAAATAAATAGTGTGTGTCGTGATTATTACACCAATGAAGTTTTTGGAATGAAAGATAATGCCATATCTCTTTTTGATTTTCATAATTTACTCACACAATCAAACAAAAACAGCTACATAGACAGCTATTTACAACGTGGGGTAAATGCTACAGAAGTAAGTGTTGGACTGAACAATGTATTACAAGGACTGGATAATAAATATTCTTGGTTCTTGGGCTAAACTAATCAATGAGAGGACATCTATTTATTTAGGTGTCCTTTCTTATTTTTTATAAAACTATGGATAAACAGATAGATAATGTAATACAACACATTAAAGATTTGGAAAACAGATTGGGTTATGTGGATAATAATCTCCGATACATCAAAGTGATACAAGCCTTAAAATACTGGTTGGATAAATTTGATAATCAGTTGTCAGAAAAAGAAAGAATAAAAGGAAAATTTGCAGCCATTTATGAAAGTTACTTCTGTTCCGGTGGTGGATTTTCTTTTTATGATAGGGTGTGCAATTCCATATTGGAATATAAATATGGGAACAGACCTTTTTAATTTGTGTGTTCAAATGGAAAATGTGTTCAAATTAATCTATAAGGTTGCTTTGAACACATTCTTTTTAGTTATCAATTAATTCAAAGAATAAAATGAAAACAGCAGTAATATATGCTCGTGTTTCTTCTGCCAATGATAGACAGGACACAACAAGGCAGATAGAGGATTTGAAACGTTTTGCCAATTCCCAGAATATAGAAGTTATTTCCATATTTGAAGAACACATAAGCGGTGCAAAGAAGAATGAAGAGCGTCAGGTGCTTACTGACTGCCTACAGTTCTGTATAAAAAAGAATGTGGATTACCTACTGTTATCTGAACTTTCCAGACTTGGCAGAAGCACGTTACAAGTGCTTAAATCTCTGGATATGCTACATGAATCCAAGGTATCAGTATATATACAGAATTTAGGCTTATATACTTTACAACCTAATGGAGAGGTGAATCCAATAGCTTCCATCATGGTGACTGTACTCGCAGAAATGGCAAACATTGAACGGTCAAACATTACTTACCGTCTTAATTCTGGAAGGGCAAATTACATTGCCAAAGGTGGCAAACTTGGCAGAAAGCAAGGCAGTATTAAGACTGATAATAAGAAGAAAGAGGAATACAAAGATACCATCGCTTTATTAAAAAAGGGCTATTCAATTAGGAATATAGCCAAATTACAAGGTATTGGAATCTCTACAGTTCAACGGATAAAGAATCAGTTTATAAAGTCTTAAACATTTATTGAGGTAGAATTATTCAGAAATTTGCTTTTATATGCCGACTTCTGAATTTTCTACCTACTTGAAGTGATAAAGAAGAACAGCTTACCAGGTGATTTAATAAACAATAGTTCTTGCTAATCAAACGTAATTTAGTAACTTTGTGCCAATTCCAGACACCTAATGAGTTAGGGACTGGAAGGACATATTAGTTAATAAAGAGCGTTATTGATATTATCCCTTATTGGAATCTGGACAATTTCAAAAGTCAAGGATAATAAGCAAGGACGCTCACGTCAATGTTATATACCTATCTATAAAGATGGTCTATATATCGTTTGGCGTGGGCTATTGTTTATTACTTGACTTGGGCAGTCCAGAGCCTCAATAAGATAATACTCAATAGTTCCCACGCTTCTTTTATTTTGTAACAGTCAATAGGGAACATTGGCTATAATACTATGGTAAAAACAGACAGTCTATCTATCAATTAATAAGTATGCAGCTTCTTGTTGTGTTCCTCATGCTTATTCTGAACTTATTTATTAATGCTATCTATTGGGAACATAGAGGCACAAATAAACTTAGATTAAAAATGAAAACTTTTAGATTAATTGGAATGGCTTTACTAGCCGTAGTAATGTGTGTGAATTTTGTTTCTTGCAGTGATGACGATGACCCAATCAAAAATGATGATGGTATTATCACCAACCAAAAGAAACTAATGGAGATTAAAGAAACATCTGATGATGGGTATATCAGTATATATACATTCTCGTACGACAATCAAAGCAGGCTAACATCCATTGTTGATAACGAGGATGGACATTCAGACAACAATATTATCAATTTCACTTGGGGCAATAATACCATTATTGCAACAAAACGTGGAGATGCAAGAAGAACATACACACTTTCTGATAATTTAGTGAGAAAACAACAGAACAACGAAGGAGCTTCAAAAACATTTACCTATAACTCATCCAACCAATTAATTAAAGTAGATGAAACGGATGAAAGACATAGTGGTGACGATTGCAGCTATACTTATACTTGGGATAATGGGAAAATGACAAAACATATATACAAAGAGAATAATAGTGAAAAATCTTATGTTTATGAATACACTTACAACGGAAAGACTTGTAAGGGATGGTTCCCAAATATGGAAGATGAAGGCTGGGATGCTTTAGATGATGATTATATTTTCTTCGCACATCCCGAACTCGTAGGTATGCGCACTAATCAACTGCCCGAACAGATATTTAGTAAGGATACTGAAATATATGAATATTATGATGAATATTTCAAGGAAACTTGTAAGTCTGAATATACTTATGAAGATACAGTTAAATTTGAATATAAATTAGATAAAGATGGATATGTGGAAAGCTGCACTGTAACATATACATACGTGAACACTACTAAACAATCATTTACAGATAAAAATGGTGACGGTGTTATTACTGATGATGAAAGAAATGTAACAGAAACTCGTACCGAAACTGATATTACAATTTATTCTTTTAAGTGGGAATAAATACATTAAATAGATTCATATTAAAAATAAAACAACAATGAAAGCATTCAGATTAAATGGAATGGCAATTATTGCCATCCTCTTTAGCATAAGCTTTACGTCTTGCGGTGATGATTATGATGATTCTATTATTATAGACAGAGTAGATAATTTAGAAAATAGGGTTACGCAACTGGAAGAAATCTGCAAACAAATAAACACAAATATCTCCTCTCTGCAAAACATTGTGGCAGCGTTGGAAAACAACGATTATGTAACAAGCGTAACTCCTATTACCAAGGATGGTAAGGAAGTGGGTTATACTATTACATTTACTAAAAGCCAACCTATAACTATCTATCATGGAAAGGACGGGAAAGATGGTGCAGATGGAAAGGATGGAGTAAATGGTACTGATGGAAAAGATGGAGTCACGCCTATTATTGGGGTGTCAAAGGATTCTGATGGAATTTACTATTGGACACTCGACGGAAAATGGCTTCTGGATAGTGGCGGAAATAAAATAAAGGCTATAGGCACTGATGGAAAAGACGGAGAAAGTGGTACGGATGGAAAGGACGGTACCACTCCACAATTAAAGATAGAAAATAATTTCTGGTATGTGTCTTATGACAAAGGGGCTAACTGGACTAAGTTAGGGGCTGCCGCTACAACTGTTGATGAAACATTTAAAGATGTGACAGTCAATGATAATACAGTAACCTTTACATTGGCAGACAATACAACTTTTACTCTTCCCCGATATAAAGCTGTAAGTATTATTTTTGATGTGCAAGAACAAGGCATTTCAGCAGGGCAGACTGTTCAGATTCCATATACACTGAAAGGGGCTACAGATAAAACTATAGTATCAGCCTCGTCAGATGGAAATTATAAAGTAAGATTGGAAAATCAGACTACAGACGGTGGCATTATAACAGTGACCGCTCCCGATTCTTATGTTGATGGGTATGTCAATGTGTTGGTTTCTGACGGAAACGGATATACATCTCTGAACGTGATTAACTTCTACGAATGGGAAATGAATATCAGCAGTTCAGAAGAAGGACAACCGCTTACCTACAGCATACCTACAGACGGAGGAAAAGTAACCATACCATTAGACGTAAATTTTGATTATGAAGTGCTCATTCCCGAAGATGCGACTGATTGGGTGAGTGCGACAATAAAAAGTCGTGCAGTGATACGCAATGAAATAATATCATTTAATATAAAACCCAATATGACATCCAATGCCCGCGGTTGTGTTATCCCTCTTTTGCCAAAGAATGGGACAAAAGCATTGGCTAAATTCAGAATCCAGCAGCGTTCACAAGCCCAGACCCAAGCAGAAAAGGTATTCAAGAACAAGTTTCCACAACAAGTGGATGATATGAAATTCACTTATTCAAATGGTTTTCTTACTAAAATGGAGGATGACTATGGAACGGCTACATTTACCTACAATTATCCTGCAAAGACTAAAGCTGTTGGCGTACCTGATGTTATAGTAGAGTATGATGGTAGTAATAAAGCCCCAAACTATACGATTGAGGTATGGGTGAACTCACAAGGATTTGCAGAAGAAATTTATCAGACGATTACTGAATCCGGTGGTTATACTTATTCCAATACAAAAACATGTAAATATGATTCCGAAGGACATCTCATCTTTATGAAAGACAATAGAGAGAACAGAGAATACACTATCACATGGGAAGATGGAAACATTATTAAAGTTCAAACAAAATGTTTCTTTGACAGTGATAACAAATTGGAATGGGAAAGAATTCACGACTTCGATTACTATGCTACTCCCAATAGTAAAAACATGTTGTTCTACTATCACATTTATAGTATAGACATTGACGAGGTGGATTGCCTTTATTGGGCAGGCTATTTAGGTATCGCTCCTAAAAACCAGACAAAATCATTGAATGGTAGTACTATAGACTATAATGGTTTTAGTCAAACCGAAAATTACAATTACACATGGAGCAGCAATGGAGTAACAATTGATGGTGGTAGAGAGATTTATTTTATACCCTAATTTGTTTATAGCCCAACAGCACTATTAAGCCCAAAAGCCAACCTACCCATTATAAACAAATGGATAAGTTGGCTTTTTCAGTTCTGAACAAATTATTAACGCTTTCTCCTTTTGAACTTCATGGATGGGGTAAGTCCATACGCACTTTCAGGAAAATATGTGCGGAGAAATTTATCACTTGCTAATCTATAAGTGGTAATAGTGTGCGTTTCCATATAATCGGGTATAAGGCATACCCTTACATCTTTTCTTATCTAATTTTTCATAGCTATAAAATTTTGAGTTTCACATATACAACTGTATTCTGGATTATGGAAAATTCAAAGTAAACAAAAACAATATTTTGATATACAGCACTTTAAGTCTACAATTAGCTTTTTAGTTTATTATATCATAACACGATACCTAAAATATACAAAATAATACAACCGCCACTCCATCGGCATCTGTTACGAAGGAGGGTTGGATGCCGAAGGCTGTCCTGCTGATACCCGCACTTTGGAGCAGAAGGCTTCGTTGCTGGCACTGCTACGCGAGTTGAAACGCATCTTTCCACGGGCACTGATTATTGGGCATCACGACTTGAATCCGGTGAAAGCTTGTCCGTGCTTCGATGCGGAAAGGGAGTATAGGGGGCTGTAAAAGGCTCCCTTTTTTATTCTATATCCAAATTCATCAACCCCATGCGCACTTCTTTATTGGGGATATCCAGCGTATAAAGATGTGTAAGCGGAGAATAATTCTTTATCGTCACATACCCGCTTTGGTAAAGCAATGGGGTGATATTTGTCATTCGTTCCGTAGGGGCATTGTTTACTTGCAAAGGAACAAAATCTGTTCGTATTTTCCTAACGAAGGGGGATGAAAGATACTAAAAAAAGAGGGGAAGAAGGAAATCTATTTTTCTGTAATCAATCTATCAACTTCACTTATCAAGAATGAAATCTGAGGATACAAATTATCAATTTCATCTTTGGTAAACTCTTTGAAATCATCATAATCACTTGACTGCCTTTTATCGTAAATTTTAGAAAAGATACGCCCGCATTCAGACGACAACAAATTCGTCTTTACAAAATGAAGTCCAAAAGCTTGTCGAACTCCCATGTGACTTTTCACTTCAATTCCATGCAAAATCAACAATGCTGAAACCATATGAAAACAAGCGTAATACATCCTATTTACAGCAGAATTCCATAGTTCATTATCTATCAAGACATCAACATCATGCATCAAGTCACATGCCTTTTGACGCCTATAATTGACAATATCACGCTTTATATCCTCTTCCATCACAGCAACACACCATCTTTCATTACATTATAATAAAATACAGTCTTTCTCTTTGCTGCCTCCCAAGCTTTACGAGTCATCACAATCGGGCTAATAATAGTACCTGTTTCTATTTCCAAATCATATATTGGAGCAGTAATGACATCCTCCTCCATAGGAGAAACTGTATCTTTATCCACTAAAATCAGAATATCAATGTCACTATTCTGTTTTGCCTCTCCACGTGCCTCAGAACCATAAAGAATAGTCTGAGAGTTGGGAGCAACACTCTTTATCATATATTTCAGACGCTTCACCAATTCCTTGCGATTCATATAGACTATGTTTTTAGTGTTTAGACTACCGCAAAGATAGTTTTATTTTTAAGAATTGCAGTAACAATATTCTCTTTTTTGATGACCTCTAACTATTCACGAACTCCCATGCAAATCTCGTTCCTTTCTCCAAATCCTGATTTACTTTCTTTCCCAATATATCTTTCAGATACTTAGGGTGCAAACCGAAGCCCGGACGAACGGAGCGAACGTTCTGCTCTGTAATCACTTCTCCAGCTTTCATATCCTCGGCTACATAGAGCGAACGGGAGAACTCCCTTCCCGACTTCATCTTATCAGTAAGTTCATACGATACTGAGCCGATAGCCGCTTCGGCCATGCGTATATCTTTCACCATTTGGGCAAACTCCTGCTCGTTCATTGAGAATGAGGCATCGGGGCCGCCAATACTACGGTCGATAATAAAATGCTTTTCAATCATGGTTGCACCTTGTGTCACAGCCACTACGGCAGACACACTGCCAATGGTATGATCGGACAAACCGGACTTCACTCCATAGCGCTCGGCTAAATCCTTTATCATGCACAGATTGGCTTCCTCAATGGGGGCAGGATAAGAGGAGGTGCATTTCAACAGCGTAATATCATCATTGCCCGCCGCACGGCAAGTATCTACAGCCAACTGAATGTCTTCTTCAGTGGCAATGCCGGTAGACATCACCATCGGTTTCATCTTCTTGGCGGCATACTCTATTAAAGGAATATCCGTAATTTCAAAAGAGGCAATTTTGTAAATGGGGTTGCCCAAGGATTCCAGGAAATCTACCGCAGTTTTATCAAACGGTGATGAAAAACAGATAAGTCCTTCCTCCTTGGCCACACGAAACAATTCTTCGTGCCACTCCCAAGGGGTATAGGCTTGCTTATAGAGATCGTACAAACGCATGCCGGCCCAAACACTTGTAGAATCAGCCATAAACTCCATTTTATCATTATCCAACGTTATGGTATCAGCTGTATATGTTTGGAGCTTGATAGCATCTGCACCTGCACGTTTGGCAGCACGAATTGTTTCTATGCCTATCTGCTTGCTGCCATTATGATTCGCCGACATCTCGGCTATGATAAATGTTTTTCCCATAATGGTTCTTATTGTAACTTGTTTGAAATAATATTTTTGATGTCAGAGAAAGATTTCATCAAACTGATTTCATTAGGCTCAAGCTCTACTTCAAAAGTATCTTCCAATTCTATAACCAGATTCAAATGGTTCATACTATCCCACTTTTCGCAATTATTCTGAGAGGTATTCTCATCTACATCTGTTTTTAAAACAGCTCTCATCACATCCATTATTTCTTCATTCGTAATCATAACTTTATTGTTTAACTGTTATTGAATAATAATCAGGTATTGACAAATCTAATTTGTCAATATTCGCCATATAGTATTTAACACCCTCTTCTACTCGCATCACAGAAAAGCCAAGCCGGTCATAAAAATCAGCCACTTGTCTGTTTTTGAGAGTAGGAATAAATTTTGCTTCTAAAGCTGACACACCATCCTCAACCAACAATTTAAATACAAATTTAATGAAAGCCGTTTCAATACCTTTACCTAATATACGACAACTAAGCAATATATTCTCAATACTATTATCAGCGATGAAAACCGCTCCCGTGATACCATTATCACCAAATTTATCTGAAACTCTGATGCAATAGATTTTCCATTGATTATCCAGAAGTTGTCTGACATCAGCTTCAGAATAACGTTGGGTCGTTAAATTAAACTGATTTGTTTTTTGCGTCATCTGAGCAATTCGTGATATATTGAATGAGTCCACCTTCTGAAGCTCAATTTTAATTTCTAATGAACGAAGAAAATCTTCAAAGTTTAAGAATTTGGCTTGTTCGCGTGTACGTTCCGCATTTGCCTTATATTGTTCCGTCTTCTTTTTATCTTCACCGGTAATTTCGTAAACTTCAAAATAATCACGAACTAATTGCATGAAAAACTGCGGTAACATATATGCTTGTTTTGGAAAGTCCGGGACAGCCACCATAGGCAAGGTCTGTTTTACTAATTCACGCTCTGCCGGATTGTCATCAATGAACACCATACTATCAAGACCTATGTTCAGCTCTTTAGACAGCTCCACGATATTCGAAGCCTTGTCATTCCAATTTATACGAATAGCAACAAAATCTTTTTTCCTTAAAACCATAAACGGATTTTGCTCCCAAGCTTCGAATACATCTTCTTCGTTGTTCTTACTACAAACAGATAAAATAATACCCTCTTTACTTAGCGCAGACAGCGCTTCCTGAAAATACAAAAATGCCTTACCTGGATAATCCCCGCCAATTTGTATACCATTAATGCCTTCCTCGCCAAGGACTCCACCCCACAAAGTATTATCCAAATCAAGAATGAGACATTTCTTTCTCTTTAAAGCTATATTCTGTATTTTAGAGTCTACCCATGTAGCAAATTCACTGGTAATTTTAGAAGATATATACATTTGAGAAATAAAATAGAATTTCCATCCAATCAATTCCTCTGACCTATAACGGGAAGTAAACTCAGAAAAGTCAATCACCTTAAAATTTACATTCGTTCCAGCCATATTATACAGTTGGGTATTATACCGGACGATAGCCTCCCTTACAATAAAATTGGCATCAGTAAATCTCGTAGGAAAGATGTCTACCAATGTGAATGCTACAAATTCTTTCCCTTGTGGAACCTGCGAGAAAACAAGCTGCATTTTTCTAATATATGCATCAATTTCGTCAGCCAGTTGCTTCTGATTCCATCTTATGGGTATTTGATACATCCACAAATACAAAGATGTATTTTGAGGTATATATGATACATCTTCGTAACCAGAATACTCCACTTCGTCTGTGCCGAAGATATTTTCCAGCGTATTGTTTCTAAAAATAAAGAATTTCATTTTTGTTCTAATAATTCAATTAAACCGATATCTTTATTATAGAGAAAAGCTACCCGATGATTATTGAGAGCTACTGCTTCTGCCGGATAGCTTACCACCATGAACCTCATTTTACGAAGCCGTGCGATGGCATCTTCTATATTTTCTACACTATAACAGCAATGATACGGACAAACTCCATTCTTCTCAAGATTTTTATTGATTGGAGAATTCTCATCAACAGGTTCAAGAAGTTCAATCATAGGCTCTCCTTCTTTTGTAAGGAAACAGATATTTACATTCTGTATTGGATCAAATATCACAGATGAACAAGAATATCCCCCATCAATGTAATAATACATTGTTTTTTCAATACTGGTAACAGCGTATCCTATATGGTGAAAATGAAAATTTGATAACATGATTCTCTATTTGCGTTTATCTCTAATAAAGCGGACCAATTTACGTATATCATTTCTATATACTGTAGTACTTCTATAATGAAGTTCTGAAAGCTCCCATTCAATGAATTTCCGGTTATGACAACATCCGTCGGATTCCACCGTATCACCCAAAACAAAGCCTAAAAACTCATCCAATAACAATGCATCGGTATTGTTTATATCAATTGAACCTACCAGTTTTATACATTTTGCAACCTCAAAAGAAAAACAGATGATAGTATAAACAAAATCAAGTCCCCCTCCACTTTTCATTTGGGAAGGTGCCATATAATAGCCTAATTCAGCGATTCTTCTTTCATGGTCTATATTGGTCAGATTGAAGACACCATAGGGAACATTATCTTTTGTTACTAACCAATAGTAACAATCTTCTCGTTGAGCAAGGGTTTTCGTAAAATTCAAGTGATTTTCAAGAGATATTACATCTGTATTATACATAAACTGCCTTATCTCAAAAGTATTCCTCCAATCCAATATTTGCTTTAGGAGTTCTTCCGACAAAATAGAGAAGTGTTGGAAAACATAACCATGATATTTATAAACCGCTTGTTTGTCTATTTGTATCATTCAATTGCTAAATAATTAAAATTATCTGTTCTATTCCTGCATCAATTGTCCATTATGAGAATTTTTCCGAAAAGAATGCGATCATCGTCAATGCACATTTCTTCCCAATTCTTCAAACAGATTAATATAGCGTTCACGAATACCACTCTTTATCTGCAAGTTATCAACCCCAGCAATCTCTAAAGATGTCAGAGGTATGGGATTATCCTTAATATTTCCTAAAGGAAGAACTCCTCCAGTAGAGGTTAACAGTGAATAATAATCAGCCTGATTATCTACATACCAACCTACAGCCAACTTGGCACCACAAGCAATGGCCTCAATACTTACAGTACTTGCTGAACAGATCACCCAATCGGAAGCACAAAAAAGTTCGGCCATCTGTTGAGCTGTTAAATTGGAGCAATAAGACACTCGCCTATCCCGTACCCTCGGCTTTTGAGGTTGATAAGCATCACCTACCACTGCAGTTATCTGGCTGACAGTAGGCAATTGCATAGCTTCACGAATGTAATGGCCAGTAAAGTCAAAGGAATCCACACCACCAAAAGTAATGGTTATACTTTCTGTACGTTTTGCACAAGAACAGAGTTTGTTTACAGCTTCTATAAACGGTCTACGCAGTAATGCCCAGTCGAATCCCAAACAAAGTTTAGTGTAAGGTTCCACATCAAAAAGTCCGGAGTCAGTCAAAGTATGATTAATCACAACATCTGCCACATAGTGCTTGTCG
This sequence comes from Bacteroides sp. D20, assembly GCF_003436255.1. Lineage (NCBI taxonomy): Bacteria > Pseudomonadati > Bacteroidota > Bacteroidia > Bacteroidales > Bacteroidaceae > Bacteroides > Bacteroides sp. D20. The sequence continues at coordinate 112,976 of NZ_QSOO01000009.1, forward strand.
TGCATGTCATCCACACACACCAGGCGGCAACCTTTTTGCTTAATGGCACGCTGATAATCGGTAGTGAAGAAATAATTGTCGAGCACCACAATTTCATCACCTTGCAAATGGGAAAGGAAATCAGCAGAATGCGTTTCCTCTTGCAAGGGGATGAAAGGACATACCTTCTCCATCTCACTTACCTGATATGAGGTAGGATGGCAAGTAAAGAAGGTACAATCGAAATCGTCCTTCAGCATATCGGCCAAAGCCAGAGTACGGATAAAGTGACCGTAACCGATGGTAGCGCTTGCGTCGGCACGGAAATAGATTTTCTGCATTACATCATCTATGAAGTAACTCATACTTCATCTCCGCCAATGTCCAGTCAGTCAGCGTATCGAGGTCCTGCACTTCGAGTTCGGAAAGTACCAGTCCGGCTGTGTTCTTCCCCCAAAAGGTTCGGCTCTCTACAAAGGAGTTTATGCGAGAAAAATAGAACTGACCGGCATCATGATAAATCGGCTCCAAATCTTGGGAACGTGCATTCATGTATTCGGGATAAACCATACCGATTCTCCCGTCTACAATATGAAGGCTACGCTGTATAGGATAGGAATAAGCCACACAAGTGAAAACAGAATCAATCTCCGAATTCATTTTTCCGTATGCTTCCCGAAGCCTTTCAGGAGTGACAAAAGGAGCTGTCGAGTAAATGCAACAAACTGTATCAAATTCCCTGCCTCGCTCTTTATACATCTCTAAAACTTCAAGAATTACATCGGCCGTGCCGGCATAATCATTCGAGGTCTCAGCACTGCGCATAAAAGGAACTTTGGCCCCGTATCCGCAAGCTATCTCCGCTATCTCTTCATCATCGGTCGAAACCATTACTTCGTCAAAAAGTCCGCTCTGCAAAGCCGCCTCAATGGAGTATGCAATAATAGGCTTGCCCATAAAGGTTTTGATATTCTTACGCGGAATACGTTTACTGCCGCCACGGGCAGGAATAATACAGATATTTTTCATCGTTTAGCCTTTATAATTAAATGGGGAGAATACCCGAAAACAATTGAATTGTCCGGCACATCCTCATCTTTCACACCAGAATTTGCCCCGATAATCACATTGTCACCTATCCGGCAGTTACCGATAATAGAAGAATTTGCACACATCCGCACATTTTCACCTAAAACCGGATAAATTCCTTTATTGTTTCCCACCGTGCAATTTTGCCCAAAACTGAATCCTTCACCATATTCAGCCCGTCCCATAACGCTACCGACCGGATGATCCAACGTAAAATAATGAGGAAGATTTACCTCATGATACAAATCACACCCATTCATTATCTTATTCAAATAATACAACTTATCTGCCAATAAACGGTTATCAGTATCTTGAGAAATGGTGTTAGCAAAAAAATAGAGAAAAATTGTATATTGTGCACTTTGATAAGGGTTGAAGTATGTCTCACCGTCGCATGAGTAATACTTATTTTTCGTACGGGAAAAACAATATTCACAACGAGAAATTACCCCCCCATTTTTATATTTATTAACATCTCATCTTCTTCACTCAAGAAGAAAAAAGAGGAAAGTTGCTGCAAAAGCTGCTTTTCAATAGCTTCAATAGAAATGGAAGTAATCATTGTTTTATATATTCTATAACCTTGTTAATCACATACTCCTGTTCCTCGTTCGTCAGCGTGGGATACATCGGCAGGCTCAAGCAATGCTCATAATATTCTTCCACTATCGGGAAATCGCCTTTCCTATTGCCCCACTGCTGATAGTAAGGCATCAGATGAAGCGGAGCATAATGAACCTGCGCATAGACATTGTTCTCGTGCAAATAATTATAAAGGCCCAAGCGGTCAGCCACTTGAATGACATAAAGGTGATAAGCATGATAGACATCGGCAGCATTGAACGGAGTCTTGATGCCATCGATTCCGGAAAACGCTTCATTATAGCGTCTTACGATTTCATGGCGGCGGTCCAGACCTGCTTTCGCACGCTCCAGCTGAGAAATACCCAGGGCAGCCTGAAAATCAGTCAGACGGTAATTATACCCTAACTCCTGCATCTCATAATACCAACCGCCATGATGCTCGTGCAATAAAGCAGGGTCTTTCGTAATGCCATGCGTACGGTAAAGACAAAGCTTGTCATAGAGCTCCTTGCTGTTGGTGGTCACCATGCCTCCCTCACCCGTAGCGATATGTTTCACGGGATGGAAAGAGAATACGGCACAGTCGGCAAAACAACCGTTACCACAATGTTGTTTCTTGCCTTTACTGTCCATGAAATAGCCGCCGGGAGCATGGCAGGCATCCTCTATAATCCACAAGCCGTACTCGTCGGCAAGCTTTCTGAACTCTTCCAGATCCAAAGGATAGCCTGCAAAATCAACCGGAACAATACCTTTGTAAGTACCGCGGGGAGAAGCTTTAAGCATGGCTTCGAGTTTACGGATATCCATGAGGTAAGTATCCTTGTCAATATCACAGAATACCACCTCGCCGCCACAATAGCGGATGCAGTTGGCACTGGCAGCAAAGGTCATGGGAGTGACAATCACCTTGTCGCCCGGCTTTACATTCAGTGCGGTAGCTGCAAGATGAAGCCCCGAAGTGGCATTGTTCACCGCTACGGCATATTGTGCACCTACATATTCGGCAAATTTCGTTTCAAATTCCCTGATTTTGGGACCTTGTGTCAGGTAATCGCTTTTCAGGGTATCGATGACTGCCCGGATATCCTCATCTGTGATATGCTGACGACCGTATGGAATAGGCTTGCTTATCATTTCACCTCGAAATTAGGGTCAACGTATTTCTTTATATTCTCGCGCATAGTCTCTACTGTCTCCCACTCCGTATTGTTGTCACTGCTGTAGTGGAAACCGTCGGGAACGGGCATTGCATTGTGATGTCTGATGAACTCTTCGCGACTGTGCTTGAAAGATACGGAAGGAAGAATGACATAATATCTGCCCAAATCGATTGTATCAAGAGCATCGGTTACAGTAATCATCTCCTCGTGCAGCTTCTCTCCCGGACGGATGCCCACTTCCACCTGCGGCAGATTGGGTGCAATGGCGGTAGCCACGTCCTGGATATGATAGGAAGGAATCTTAGGAATAAAGATTTCACCACCCAGGTGATGTCCGATGGCATACATGACCAAAGCGACACCGGCTTCCAGCGAAATGTTGAAACGGGTCATGCGCATATCGGTTATGGGAAGTTCCTTCGCCCCGTTGTCACGCTTGTTGATAAAGAAAGGGATTACGGAACCGCGGGAACCCATCACATTGCCATAACGGACTACGGAGAACCTGATGTTCTTGGAACCGCTGATATTGTTGGCAGCAGTAAACAGCTTGTCGGAAGTGAGCTTGGTGGCGCCATAAAGATTGATGGGGGCACATGCCTTGTCGGTAGAAAGGGCCACCACATGCTGTACACCGGTGGCAAGAGCAGCCTTTATCACATTCTGCGCACCGTGTACATTGGTTTTGATGCACTCTTCGGGATTGTATTCAGCGGTATCCACCTGCTTGATGGCGGCTGCATGGATAATCACGTCCACTCCTTCGCAAGCCCGCGTCAGGCGTTCGAGGTCACGGACATCACCGATAAAGAAACGCAGTTGCGGATACTTATGACCGGGATATTTCTGTTTCAGCTCAAATTGCTTCAGCTCATCGCGGGAGTAAATAATGATTTTCTTTACTTGCGGATAATCACGGAGGATGGTTTCCACAAACTTCTTTCCGAAGGAACCCGTTCCTCCGGTAATCAATACGGATTTATTGTTAAGCATTATAATGAAAAGTTTTATTCATCGATATATTCCCACGGATAGGGATTGTCTGTCACATTCTGAAACTCATCAACCGCTTCCTGCTGTTCGGGAGTAAGTGATAAGGAATCCCAGGAGGCGATGATGGAACGGCCTTCGTCGGCCAAAGACTCGTCGAACACTTCACCGTAGCAGGCGGTAAGCAGACGGAGCTTCAGTAAGGAAGCGGGAAGGGCATCGAGCACATCCCAACAACAGTCCAGCACTTTCTGGACATGCCGCTGCTTTTCGCCATGGTCCACAAAAGAGGCGCTGTAACCCATAAGAAGGGCAAGACAGACATTTGCCTGCTCTTCGATGGTAGTGCCTTTTACACCCGACCGGTACAAAGCCATGGTAAGACGGTAGACCTCACCGTTCCGCCGTGACAAGTCATCGCTATAGACGGGACTGCCGTCCATACCCAAATACATCAGTTCGTGCGCAGCACGCTGAAGAGTGATTGCTTCTTCGGAAAGAGACATAAGCAATTATAGAATTAAAAATTAAAAATTAAAGTTCAGCCGATTACTTCTATAAGATCGGGATGGATAGTGGCCATGGCAACAGCTATGACACCTTGTATTTCGATAACCACGCGACGGTCACGTGCGCCCTTTACCTTCAGAAATATCCCCTCTTGCCCCTCAAATTCACCGCCGGTAATCCGGACTTTGGTACCTTTGGACAAGTTCAATTCATCCGGTTGAAAATAAAGAAGATGATCATCGTAAGTGCCGGATACGGCAATGAAACGCTGCATCTGACCGTCTGGGACAATAATCTTCTGCCCACTGCGGGTATCGGTGATATATTGCAGATAAGTGACTTGAGACTTGACACGCTGCACATTGGAAGGACGGGCATGGACAAAAAGCAGATTATGAACGACCGGAACCAGAGCACGGACTTTTTTCCTTTTTTTTATACATATCTTGTATTGCATAGGAATGAAACAGCCCAAGTTTTCTTTCTTGAGCAGATGCATGGCATCCGGTTCTCTGCGGTAGGTGGCACGCATAGCATACCAGATTTCGACCTCTTTCTCTATTCCCATTTTTATGCTTTTGTTCAGACAAGGGTGTTCTCTTGGGGCTTTAAATTCCTTGCATACACTTGGAATTCAATCACTTGCGGACACTTTATGTAGAATACGACAAGCTTTATGCCCTTCTTGTCAACAGATTTTTTGCAGTCATTCATTACCTAACAGGTAAAATGCTGTAAACGAATCTATTGCAAGCAAAAAGCGTTCAATAGACGTTCGTTTTTTGAACGTCAATATTTAAGAAAATTAAAGAGGGAAGATTACTTAAAAATTAGTAAAAGGAAGAAGTTAGAGAAATACAATGCAACAGGCTTACTGACAAAGTATTATACTCACTAAAAAGAAATTTATAGAATATTTTTATTAAACATTTTGCGAGATTCAAAAATACACGTTATCTTTGCGTTCATTAAACGAACGTTTAAAAAACGCCTTTTCCAAACGCAATATTTCACTGTATAACAACCAATTACAACCAAATAAAAAATATCGTGTTTATAGAAATCAGATTTCCACAAACACGATATCAATTAAAAAAGAAATTACTATTCTCAGAAATTAAAGATACCCAATTCCGGGAAAGTAGCCCCCTGCACCGCAAAACAGATTCCGAAACAAGCCGCACTTACAATCCAAAGGATAACCAGCGTCCACTTCAAGCCGGAGTTCATCGGCTGCCACTTGAATATCTGGCTAAAGATGGCCCACACAAGGCTGACCAAAGGAATTCCTACCAGCAAGATTCCTGCAATGTACATCACAATGGCAGACAGTGGAGAAGTAGGCAGTACCACATCAGCCATCGGGAAAAGGGAAATGAGAGCTGCACCACCACCAACAGCCACCGCTATCGCAGCAAACAACAGCGCCACGAATACCACTCCAAACACAAACAGTATCGGACTGCAAATAATGGCGAATATCACCAGACAGATTTTCAACAGCCAACCGACTACCATCACCAGCGTATCTCCCAACTTCTGCAAGAAAGTACGGGGCTTGTCCGACCTCATATAATCATTCACCCCATTGGCAACCTTCTCGAAGCCATCCGTCACCGTCTTTCCGATATTCTCTACCGTAACAGCCTCACCGCGCATGCTTAACTTCTCGGCAGCCGTGCGGGCTTCCGGGATAATCAGCCAACATACGATATAAACCGGTATCAACGTTCCTACCCCACAAATCAAGACGACAAGCAGCAACAGACGGAGCAAAGTCACATCCCAACCCAGATAGGCAGCCATTCCACTAATGACACCACCCAGCATCTTGTCATCAGGATTGCGGTAGAGACGGCGGCGTGTAGTGCTATAAGCGGTATTGCTGCTCCATGCACCGGCACCATAACCACCTCCGGCATTTGTACTACCGGCATCGGCACTGCTGCTCTCTCCTTCCGTCTCCATGTCCTCCGGCTTTCCCATGCGGGCAATCACCTCTTCCACATCGGCAATCGTGATTACTTGTGAACCGGCCGACAATTTCTCGGCAAAGAGTTCGGAAATGCGGCGTTCTATATCATCTACAATCTCGTCGGCACCGGCTTCCTTACGGAAGTGTATCTTGAGATTACTCAGATAATTATCCAAAAGGCGGTATGCGTCATCATCAATATTAAAAACGGTTCCACCTAAATTTACAGTTAATGTCTTTTTCATAACACACTATTTATTTACAATTTGACTATTTACGATTTACTATTTACCATTCGGCGAATGCAGCATATTCTCTGTGGTCATTTCAAGAATTGCTGATGTGATTCACCGTCTCGTTCAACTCTTTCCAGGACATTTCCAGTTCACCGAGAAAGACTTCTCCTTTTTCCGTCAACCGGTAATACTTACGTGGAGGACCTTGCGTAGACTCAATCCATTCATAACCCAGCAAGTCGTCGTTCTTCAGACGGGTGAGCAACGGATAAAGTGTACCTTCCACTACAATCAGTCTGGCTTCTTTCAACTTCTGAATGATATCCGAAGCGTAAGCCGGCTCCTTGTGAAGCAGCAACATGATGCAATATTCAAGCATGCCCTTGCGCATTTGCGACTTTACATTGTTTACATCCATAATGGTATTTACTATTTGACAATTTACGATTTACTATTTTGCTGCGCAATAGAGTAATGAGTGTTCTCATTCATTCTATTGTTGTTCCTTGTATGACACAAATATATGTATTATATCAGTACCTTGTATTACAAAGTACCTTATATTAAGCATAATTAACAAGACGAGAGCTACTTTACTATGTTCATAGGACAAGTATAATCAATATCATAATGTAATATAAATAGGGAAATTTCCCCATTCTAATCTTTACCTACTTTCTTTTTGCTATTCTAAAAGCTTTTCATATCTTTGTTTCTGGCCCTAATCTATTACGTAATGAAAGTACTAACTATCCATGATTTGGAAGCAATCAAGAAGAGGGCAGAAAACGCACTTCTGTTGCGCGAACAAAGCAATGAAGCAGTGGCCGAACAATGCTGCGGACTGGCGGCAGGCACTAAACATCTGCAGATTCTGATTTGCGGCGGCACGGGATGCAAGGCATCCGCCAGCCATGTCATCGCTGAAAAACTTCAGCAGGCACTCGAGAAAAACAAGATTACCGACCAAGTAAATGTAATCACCACCGGATGCTTCGGCTTCTGCGAGAAAGGACCGATTGTTAAGATTATCCCCGACAATACCTTCTATACGCAGGTCACTCCCGAAGATGCGGAAGAAATAGTCAGCGAACACATCATCGGCGGACGGAAGATAGAACGGCTGCTCTATGTGGACCCGAAAACAGAAAAGGCCGTCAGCGACTCCAAGCACATGGACTTCTACCGGAAGCAGATGCGCATCGCCCTACGAAACTGCGGCTTCATCGACCCGGAGAATATAGAAGAATACATCGGCTTGAACGGTTACCGCGCACTGGCAGACAGCCTGCTGAACGGTACGCCGGAAGCGGTAATAGAAGAAATAAAGCGCTCCGGTCTGCGTGGACGCGGCGGCGGCGGTTTCCCCACCGGAAGGAAATGGGAACTTGCCAGCCGGCAGCAAGCCGACACCAAGTACGTGGTGTGCAATGCCGACGAAGGTGACCCCGGCGCATTTATGGACCGCTCCATCATGGAAGGCGACCCGCACTCCATTGTAGAAGCGATGGCGCTTTGCGGCTACTCCATAGGTTCGTCCAAAGGCTTGGTCTACATCCGTGCCGAATATCCGCTTGCCATCCAACGGCTAAAGACTGCCATTGCACAAGCCCGCGAATACGGATTGCTGGGAGACAACATCTTCGGCACCGGCTTCTGCTTCGACATCGAGATACGCTATGGCGCAGGCGCCTTTGTCTGTGGCGAAGAGACGGCACTCATCCACTCCATGGAGGGAAAGCGCGGAGAGCCTACCTTGAAACCTCCCTTCCCGGCAGAGTCCGGCTATCTGGGCAAACCCACCAACGTGAACAATGCGGAGACGCTTGCCAACATACCTATTATATTGACACGCGGTGCAGAATGGTTCTCAACTATCGGAACTGAATTCTCCAAGGGGACAAAAGTTTTTGCCCTTGCAGGAAAAATAAATAACGTAGGATTGATAGAGGTTCCGATGGGAACCACCCTCCGCGAAGTAATCTACGAAATAGGCGGCGGCATCAAAGGCGGCAAGAAGTTCAAGGCTGTGCAGACCGGAGGTCCTTCGGGCGGCTGCCTGACGGAGAAGCATCTGGATACCCCGATAGACTTCGACAACCTGCTTGCCGAAGGTTCCATGATGGGTTCCGGCGGCATGATTGTAATGGATGAGGACGACTGCATGGTGTCCGTAGCCCGCTTCTATCTGGACTTCACGGTAGAGGAGTCGTGCGGAAAATGCACCCCTTGCCGCATCGGCAACAAGCGCCTGCTGGAAATACTGAACAAGATAACCGAAGGACGTGGCAGCGAGAAAGACCTGCAAACCCTCTCCACCCTGGGACAAGTGATAAAGGACACCGCCCTCTGCGGACTGGGGCAGACTTCGCCCAACCCAGTACTCTCCACCCTCAACAACTTCTACGACGAATACGTGAAGCACGTCAGGGAGAAGACCTGCCGCGCCCGGCAATGCAAGTCACTGCTCACCTACACCATCAATCCGGAGTTGTGCATCGGCTGTCACCTCTGCTTCAAGCATTGTCCGGCAGACGCCATTCTGGGAGATGTGCGCAAGCCCCACGTCATCAATCCGGACAAGTGCATCAAGTGCGGCATGTGCATGGCACGCTGCAAGTTCAAAGCCATATCTGTCTGCTAATCCCCCATTGCCATGGAAAAGAAACAAATTACCCTGCAAATAGACCGGCACTACATCACCGTGCCCGAAGGCGCTACCATCCTGAAAGCCGCCCGCAAAATAGGTATCGACATCCCTACCCTTTGTCACATCGACCTGAAGGGTACCTGCATCAAGAACAACCCCGCATCGTGCCGCATCTGTGTGGTTGAAGTGGAAGGACGGCGCAACCTCGCCCCCGCCTGCGCCACCCGCTGTACGGAGGAAATGGTGGTGCGTACCAGCACCCTGCGCGTGATGAATGCCCGCAAGGTGGTTGCCGAACTCATCCTGTCCGACCATCCCAACGACTGCCTCACCTGCCCCAAATGCGGCAACTGCGAGCTACAAACGCTGGCACTGCGCTTCAACATCCGCACCATGCCCTTCAACGGCGGCGAGCTATCACCCCGCAAGCGGGAGGTGACTTCGTCCATCGTCCGCAACATGGACAAATGTATCTTCTGCCGCCGCTGCGAGAGTGTCTGCAACGACGTGCAGACCGTAGGCGCGCTGGGTGCCATCCGCCGCGGATTCAACACCACCATTGCCCCCGCCTTCGACAAGATGATGACGGACAGTGAGTGCACCTACTGCGGGCAGTGCGTAGCCGTCTGCCCCGTAGGCGCGTTGACGGAACGCGACCATACCAACCGCCTGCTCGAGGACCTTGCCAATCCAGACAAAGTGGTCATTGTGCAGACGGCACCTGCCGTACGAGCCGCCCTGGGCGAAGAGTTCGGTCTGCCCCCCGGCACACTGGTGACGGGCAAGATGGTATATGCCCTGCGCGAACTGGGTTTCGACTACGTGTTCGACACGGACTTTGCCGCCGACCTCACCATCATGGAAGAAGGAGCCGAGATACTGAACCGCCTGACCCGTTACCTCCAAGGCGACAAGTCCGTCCGCCTGCCTATCCTTACCTCCTGCTGTCCGGCATGGGTCAACTTCTTCGAGCACCACTTCCCCGACATGCTCGACATACCCTCTACGGCACGCTCGCCGCAACAGATGTTCGGCTCCATAGCCAAGACATTCTGGGCAAAGAAGATGGGCATTCCCCGTGAGAAGCTGGTAGTGGTATCCATCATGCCCTGCCTGGCAAAGAAATACGAATGCGACCGAGAGGAGTTCAAGACAGACGGCAATCCCGACGTGGACTACTCCATATCCACCCGCGAGCTGGCACGCCTCATCCGACGCGCCAACATAGGATTCACACTGCTGACCGATAAAGAGTTCGACCTGCCGATGGGAGCCTCAACGGGTGCAGGCGTTATCTTCGGCACTACCGGCGGCGTGATGGAGGCAGTCTTGCGCTCCGTCTACGAAATCTATACGGGACGGACGCTGGATAATGTAAACTTTGAGCAAGTGCGCGGACTCGCCGGTGTACGCCGCGCCACCATCGACCTGGACGGCTTTGAACTGAAAGTAGGCATCGCCCACGGTCTGGGCAATGCACGCCATCTGCTGGAGGACATCCGCAACGGGCACAACGAGTATCATGTAATTGAAATCATGGCTTGTCCCGGCGGCTGTATCGGCGGTGGCGGCCAACCGCTGCACCACGGCAATTCGGACGTGCTCTATGCACGTGCCAATGCGCTGTATCGCGAGGACGCCAACAAACCGTTGCGGAAGTCGCACGAGAACCCCTATATCAAGACACTGTATGAAGAGTATCTGGGCAAGCCGCTCAGTGAAACCGCGGAACATCTGCTGCATACACACTACTTCAACAAGTCTATGGATTAACCGCTAAAAAACAGAAGAACTATGTCAGAAATAAAATTGGCTTGTGACGTTGTCAAACAAGTGCGTGCCATTTGTGACAAGCATGGCAACCAGCCCGGCGAACTTATCAATATACTCCACGAAGCCCAGCACCTACACGGCTACCTGCCCGAAGAGATGCAGCGTATCATTGCCGCCCAACTGGGTATTCCCGTATCTCGCGTGTACGGCGTGGTGACGTTCTATACTTTCTTTACGATGCTGCCCAAGGGGAAGCATCCCATCTCCGTGTGTATGGGTACCGCCTGCTACGTGCGTGGTTCGGAGAAACTGCTCGAAGAGTTCAAACGCGTGCTGGGCATTGAAGTGGGCGAAACGACTCCGGACGGCAAATTCTCCCTCGACTGCCTGCGTTGCGTAGGCGCCTGCGGACTGGCACCCGTAGTGATGATTGGCGAAAAGGTGTACGGAAGGCTGCAACCAATTGATGTTAAGAAGATATTGGAGGAGCTGGAATAACTCATTTCAACCTTGCGGATATCCATCCCAAGGAATGATTATCTTGTCCAGTATACCACTCAGGCAGGCTATTGCCACTCCGTAGTTCGTCATAGGAATATGTTGCGCACGGGCATGGGCTATACGATTGAGCACATATTTCCGGTTGAACATGCAGGCGCCGCAATGGATAATCAAATCATATCGGGACAAGTCTATGGGAAAGTCATTTCCGGAGACGAAGTCTATCTGCAACTCCCCGCCGATGCGTTTTCGTAGCAGGCGGGGAATTTTGACGGTACCGATGTCCTCAGTCAGCGGAGCATGGGTGCAGGCTTCGGCTATCAGTACACGCGATTGGGGTGTCAAGCTATGGATAGCGGCAGCCCCCTCCACGAAGGCATTGATATCTCCTTTATAACCGGCAAAAAGAACCGAGAAGGAAGTAAGACTACTCTCGGCAGGCTTTTGCTGATAGACGATGGGAAATACTTGTGAATCGGTGATAATCAGCTTGGGCGGACGGGCAAGGGCTTGCAGGGAAACTTGCAGCTTGTCGGTGGTGCAACTCATCACCAGGCACTTCTTGTCCAGCAACTCGCGGATGGTCTGCACTTGCGGAAGAATGAGACGGCCTTTTGGGGCTTGCATATCCTGGGGCATAACCAGTAGGACGACATCACCCTCGCTTACCAAGTTTCCCGTGATGGTCTGCTCACCAAAATTCTCGGGAAGCTTTTCGAGAATAGCATCGAAGATGCCTTGAATGCCGGTACCCTCTTTGGCACTGACCACAACGGGAACCTGCCCGCACTCCTTTTCAATCCGAAGCACCACGGAAGCGGTGTCTTGACGCGAATCAGCTTTATTCAGTATCAGTATCACGGGAATTTCGCGCGCTGCCAGCAGCTTTATCCATTGCTGTTCCAGCGTTCCGTCAGCTTCATAGAGCAAGAGGGCGATGTCCGCTTTCTCCACCGTCTTTAAGGTACGCTCCACGCGCATACCGCCCAACTCGCCTTCGTCATCATCAAAACCGGGGGTATCGATAAAAAGGCACGGTCCCAAAGGATATACCTCCATGGCTTTAGTCACGGGGTCGGTAGTAGTGCCGGGCGTTGCGGATACTAATGCCGTGTCTTGCCCGGTCAAGGCATTGACCAGGCTGGACTTTCCACTGTTCCGCCGCCCAAAGACGGCAATGTGCAGACGGTTGGAATGAGGTGTATTATTCATAAATCCGAAAGCTAAAATCTAAAGTCTCTTTTCCCTTCTCCTATTTCCTGGAGGTTGCGTTCGGCTATCGCCCGTATCTTAGGGTTCGGGATATGTGTCATCTCCTCACAAATCAGCCGTATGCCCTTCTCCTTGGTTTCGGGGGAAGCATAGTCCTCCAGATATTCTTTTAATGTCATCAGTGCATTGGGCTGACAGCAGTTTGCTATCTGTCCGCGCTTGACGAGCGACATGAAGCGGTCTCCGGTACGTCCCTTACGGTAGCAGGCGGTGCAGAAGCTGGGGATATGCCCCAGGTCGAGCAGCCAGCTCACCACTTCATCCAGCGTACGCCGGTCGCTCACATCGAATTGGGAGGAGTCTTCCTCTTTGGCTTCCGGCACGGCATAACCTCCTACGCTGGTGCGTGAACCGCCGCTTATCTGCGAAACACCCAGTTCGAGCACCCGACGGCGTACGGCTTCCGACTCACGGGTGGAAATAATCATTCCCGTATAAGGCACCGCAATACGCGCCACTGCCACAATACGGCAGAACATCTCATCCGAGATGGCATCGGGAAAATCTTCGGTCGAAATGTCATCTGCCGGACAGATACGCGGCACGCTGATAGTATGCGGACCCACGCCAAAGGCAGCTTCCAGATGTTCGGCATGCATCAGCAGTCCTACGAAGTCATAGCGATAGGTGTTCAGACCGAACAATACGCCGATACCTACGTCATCGATGCCGCCCTCCATGGCGCGGTCCATCGCTTCGGTGTGGTAGGCATAGTTACTCTTGGGTCCTGTGGGATGCAGGGCTTCGTAATGCTCTTTGCTGTAAGTCTCTTGAAAAAGGATATAGGTGCCGATGCCTGCTTCTTTCAGCAACCGGTAGTTCTCCACCGTAGTGGCGGCTATGTTGACATTCACCCGGCGGATGGCTCCGTTTTTGTGATGGATGCTGTAAATGGTGCGGATGGACTCCAGGATATAGTCGATAGGGTTGTTTCGCGGGTCCTCTCCGGCTTCCAGGGCAAGGCGTTTATGCCCCATGTCCTGCAAGGCGACAACCTCGCGGCGTATCTCCTCTTGCGAGAGTTTCTTGCGGGGAATGGTACGGTTCTTGGCATGATACGGGCAATAGACGCAACCGTTCACGCAATAGTTGGAAAGATAAAGCGGGGCAAACATCACGATGCGGTTACCATAGAATTTCTGTTTGATTTCGCGTGCCAGATGGAAGATGCGCTCCACCAGTCCCGGCTCGTCACATTCCAGCAGCAGGGCTGCTTCCCGATGGGAAAGACCCTGGCACAAAGCAGCCTTGTCAATCAGACTTTCGATGAGCGGACGGTTGTTGCGGTTTACCTGCGCATACTCTAACGTATCCAATATCTCTTGGTGATTGATGAATTCTTCCGCTTGTCTTGACTTTATGTTATACACTTCGTAAATTGATAATTGGTAATTAAAATAAAGAATGAAGATTTGAAAATTATCAATTATCGACGGTCAATTCTCCATTCTCATAATCTCCTCTCTCTTTTGATACCTCGTAACCTATCCCTTTCAGTTGTTCCTCCAATTTTTGCAAACCTTCTGCGGCTTCGGCACCCGCAGAGGCTTTGTTATCATAGAGGGAGTACTTCGCTCGCTGGTTAGAAGGCGAAAGATTAGGCATCACGACATTGGCGCCTGCCAATATCCCCCGCTCCCGCCCGTCCGGAGCAAGTGTGGCCAGGGCAGTGGTAGCAGGTATCAGTGCGAAAGGCTGCATCAGCCGGAAGATAGAAAGCAACTTCAGCGTCAACTCCATATCTCCCGGAAGAAAAGAAGAAAACGGAGTATCGTGATGCGGAAGAAAAGGTCCCATGCCTATCATCTCCGGATGAAACCGTTCGATGAAAAGAATGTCTTCTACCAAATGGTCCACCGTCTGGTAAGGACTGCCTACCATGATTCCGGTTCCCACTTGATAGCCTATCTCCTTCAACCACTCCAGACATTGTAACCGGTGGGGAAGGGACATCTCTGCCGGATGGAGCTTGCGATAGTGCCCTTCGTTGCAGGTTTCGTGCCGTAACAGATAGCGGTTGGCACCTGCCAGGAAGAAACGTTCGTAGGCTTCCCGCGATTTCTCGCCCAAGGATAAGGTAATGGCACAATCCGGGAAGGATTGCCGGATGGCGGCAACTGTCTCCACCATCCCCTCATCCTTCACCGCCGGCGCTTCGCCCCCTTGCAGCACAAAGGTTCGAAAGCCCAACCGATAGCCTTCATGGCAACACGAAAGAATCTCCTCCTGCGCCAGCTCATAACGGACTATGTTCCGGTTCTCCTTCCGTATGCCGCAATAGTAGCAGTTATTGCGGCAATGGTTGGTTATCTCAATCAGTCCGCGAATGAAGATTTTATTGCCAAAGCGAGCAAGCGCTTCTTCCCGGGCAAGCTCCTGCAGGTAGGCTGCAAGTTCTATGTCCCGGCTAAGAAGCAAGGCTTTATACTCCCCGGCATCCAGCCTGCGATTGCTCCGCAATTTGTCAATCAAATGCTTCATATAAACGGACAAAGGGCTAATACGTCTCTTTTCTCTTTGCCAACTCCTGCGTCAGCTGGCGCTTTCCGGCAGTTATTTCATTATGCGAACATGGCCCGGTAATACAACCGCCCTCGCAAGCCATCACTTCAATAAATTGCCCCGGAGCCTTGCCCGACTTGGCGTAAGCACGCAACGCACCGATAGCCTTCTTATCCAGATTAGCCATTTGTACGGCATTGATTTTGTCTGCCTCTTCCTTCAGATAGGCTTTCACGGCACCCATCACGCCCCCCGCCTGCGCAAAGCCATGCGCCTCGCGCACGGAAGTGAAACTCATGGAATAGGGCTGTGCCTGCTCCATCTGAATATCCAATCCGGCAAGCACGGAAGCCACCTCCTCGAAAGTCATGATAAAGTCCACCGCCTCGTCGCGCTGCGCCTCTTTGCGCTTGGCAACGCAAGGACCTATGAAGACCACCTTCGCATCCGGATACTTCTCTTTAGCAATGCGGGCAGCATAATACATCGGCGAACCGGTGCCCGACACGTAAGGCTTCATGGCAGGAATATGCTTGTTCACCAATTCTATATAAGACGGACAGCAGGAAGTCGTCATAAACTTCTGACCCTCCTCCAGCTTCTCAATCAGCTCGTGCGCCTCGTTGCTGACGGTATCCATCGCTCCCTGAGCCACCTCGATGACATCCGTAAAACCGACTTGTTTCAATGCGCCATATACTTGTTCAATAGTCGTCTTGAACTGCCCCAGGATGGACGGAGCCACGATAGCCACCACCTGCTCACCCTTGCGGATTCCGTGCAACACGTCGAACACCTGCGATATTTCGAAAATTGCTCCGAATGGACATGCATTGAGACACTTTCCGCAATAGATACATTTGCTTTCGTCAATATGCTCTATCCCCTTCTCATCCTTACTGATGGCTTTCACGGGACAAGCTTCCTCACAAGGTACGGGAATATAAACAATGGCATGGTAGGGACAACTCTTATGGCAGATGCCGCAACTGATACATGCATCATGGTCAATCCATGCCTGACCGCTCTCCTTGACATGCACTGCCTTTTTGGGACAATTCACCTGGCAACTGCGTGCCGTACATCCGCGGCAGAGGTTCGTAATCTCGTAGTTAATCTGCACACATGCCGAACAAGCTTCGTCAATCACACACATGATATTGTCTTTCGGCCTGCCATTTTCCGCTCTGTCCAGTGCACGGGCAGCGTACTCCGACAAGGAGGTCAACTCATCCGTCTCATCCTCCATATCGAGTCCCAGCAGCGGCAATGACTTGTATTTCCACACCGCACGCTCTTTGTGCACGCAGCAGCGTCCCGCATGCTTGGACCGTCTCGGACTCAGTTCGATGGGCAGCCGGTCTATTTTATCCACAAGTTCGTTGTTATTCCACAGCTTTACCAGTTCCTTCAGCAATCTGTGGCGGACAATCATAATGTTGCTCGTAAATGCCATAATTTTTAAAATCAGAATTAGTTAGTTCGGTAACGGTCTGCAAAGATAACGATTGTTTCACAAAAAAGGCTTAACTTTACGCCCCAAACAATATAAATACAACCGATATGTTTACCATAAGAAAAGCAACGACAGCAGATTGCGCACTGATTCAGAAACTTGCGCAGCAAATATTTCCCGTCACGTATAAGGACATCCTTACTCCCGAGCAGACCGACTACATGATGGAATGGATGTATTCATTGGACAATATCCGTAAACAAATGGAGGAGGAAGGCCACGTCTACTTCCTGGCCTACGAGGAATGTGAAGCAGCGGGCTATGTGTCCGTGCAGCAGCAAGGGGAAGATTTGTTCCACCTGCAAAAGATTTATGTACTCCCCTACTACCAGGGTGCACACTGCGGCAGTTTCCTCTTCCGCGAAGCCATCAAGTACATCAAGGAAGTGCATCCCGGACCTTGTCTGATGGAACTGAATGTGAACCGCCACAACAAGGCACTGCAGTTTTACGAGCACATGGGAATGAGGAAACTTCGCGAGGGAGATTTCCCGATAGGAAACGGATATTACATGAACGACTATATCATGGGGCTGGACATCTGAACCCCGGCATTAAAACCCCTCCTAAAACTAAAGGCTGCGCAGTTCATTACGAACATTGCGCAGCCTTTAGTTTTATCTTTCGTTTCCGATTACTTCGCCACCTTTTCAAGCCATTTCAGCATGAACAGCATGGTGAACATGGAAATGCAGCACGCTACTACGAATACCGTCCACGTCATCCAGATAGGGATACTTTCGTAGAGGATAGCACCGATAACAAGCAACTGGTTACCAATGGCAGTAGCACCCAGCCAACCGCCCTGCATGATACCCTGGTATTTGGGAGGAGCCACCTTGGACACGAATGAAATGCCCAACGGAGATATGTACAACTCGGCAACGGTCAATATCAGATAAGTAACCATCAGCAACAGCGGAGTCACTTTCACCGGAGAGGTACCCAGAGCGATAATATCCTTGTGCATCGGCAAGTTGCTTACATAAGAACCGATAGCCATTATAAGGAAGCCAGTGGCAGCAATACCCATACCGATGGCAATCTTCCGAGGAGTGGAAGGCTCTTTACCTTTGGCACGCTGTGCTGCAAAGACAGCCATGATAACCGGCGTCAGAGATACCACAAAAATCGGATTCAAAGACTGGAACAGCTCAGCGGAAATAGCCATGCCGAACAAATTCAAATCTGTATATTCCTTGGCAAAATACGTCAGTGTCAACCCATTCTGATGGAACGAGAACCAGAAGAAAATTACCACACCGAATACGGCAAACAATGCATACATGCGCTGTCTTACCTCTTGTGCGCTCATCTCCACTATAGTGGCGTCGCCCGCTTTTGCAGCCACCTTCTTGCTGGGATCGGGGAATTTCTTTCTGTTGATGACGAAAATTACCAAAGAGAGAACCATAGCCAGGATAGCTACACCGAACGCATAGTGGAAACCGGTAGTAAACACGTTCAGATATTCATTGGCAAATACCGTCATATCCGTTACGGGCGTTCCGGAAATAGTGGCTTTGGCTGCCAGTGCACTATAAGTGTCCACAGCCTCAGGAGTCAGCGTTCCAGCCAGATGTCCGTGGCAAAGGGCAGGCAGGTCGGCATCATAATTGTAGCCGAATGTGGACAACCACCAGTTACGCACGCCTACTGCGGCAAACGGAGCAAAGATGGCACCTACATTGATGAACATATAGAATAAGGAGAAACCGGAATCGCGCATGCTGGAGTACTGGGGATTGTCGTACATCTGCCCTACCAGCGCTTGAAGATTTCCCTTGAAAAGACCATTTCCGAAAGCAATGACAAACAAGGCTGCACAAGTAATCACCAGAAACAAGGTCTTATTGGCAACCGGTGTAGGAGACGGGATGGCCAGCATCAAGTAACCTACCGCCATCAAGACAATACCGGCAAAGATGGTACCTTTGTAATTACGGGTTCTGTCGGCAATAATACCACCTATCAATGCAAGAATGTAAATAGAAAAATAAAATGTTGAGTAGATCAAACCTGCCTCTTTTCCATCCAGTCCGAACTTGGCTTGCAAAAAAAGTACAAGAATGGCCATCATGGTATAAAAGCCGAAACGCTCGCCCAAATTAGCAAAGGATGCGGCAATCAGACCTTTAGGGTGTTTGTTGAACATAAAAATTAGTTTTTAGAATTAGTAATTGGATTGATTTCTTGAATAATTCCTGCAAATATATAAATTCTATTGAAGATTTCCTTATAAAATTAAAATATCTCGGCAGAAATAGAAGATTTATTCATTAAAAAGAATACAAACCTCTGCATGCACTTCCCTTACCAAATCCTTCGGATCCAACTTAAGCTGCAAACCGCGTTGTCCGGCACTGATATAGATATACGGAAACCGCAGGCACGTTTCATGGATATAGGTAGGGAAAGGTTTCTTCATGCCGATGGGTGAACACCCACCCCGGATATAGCCAGTCAGAGGTAAAAGTTCCTTAACCGGGATAAGGTCACATTTTTTGTTTCCTGACGCTTTTGCCGCCAGCTTCAAATCCACTTCGTGCTCACCCGGGATGACACAGACAAAATAACCGGATTTATCACCGTGAAGAATCAGCGTCTTGAACACGCAATTGATGTCCTCACCCAAACTGGCAGCTACATGCACTGCACTTAAGTCGTTCTCATCCACCTCGTAGGGAATGAGCTCATACGCAATCTTGGCCTTGTCGAGAAGCCTTGCTGCATTCGTCTTATTGATTTTCATAATATTCTCTATGATGAGACAATTATCACTTGATATTCAATTCTTCACGCAGGAACTTAGGCGTATAGCCTTTCTTGCTTTTAGCAACCTCTTCCGGGGTTCCGCAGGAAAGGAGTTCTCCCCCTCCCTTACCGCCTTCTGGCCCCATATCGATGATATAGTCCGCCATCTTGATGACATCGAGATTATGCTCTATGACGATGACGGTATTCCCTTTGTCTACAAGTTTGTTCAACACGTTCATCAAAACGCGGATATCTTCGAAATGAAGTCCGGTAGTAGGTTCGTCAAGGATATACAGAGTCTTGCCCGTATCACGTTTGGAAAGTTCCGTAGCCAACTTCACGCGCTGGCTCTCACCTCCGGAGAGCGTGGTGGAAGACTGGCCCAACTTGATATAACCCAATCCCACTTCCTGGATAACCTTAATTTTGTTCAATATCTGAGGCACATTCTCGAAAAACTCCACCGCACGGTTGATGGTCATATCCAGCACATCGGCAATGGATTTTCCCTTAAAACGCACTTCCAGCGTCTCTCGGTTGTAACGCTTGCCGTGACATACCTCGCATGGCACATACACATCCGGCAGGAAATTCATCTCAATGCACTTGTACCCATTGCCTTGGCAAGCTTCGCAGCGTCCGCCACTGACGTTGAAGGAGAAGCGTCCCGCCTTATATCCACGTATCTTCGCTTCGGGCAAGCCGACAAACAGATTGCGGATATCGGAAAACACACCGGTATAAGTGGCAGGATTGGAACGCGGCGTTCGTCCCAAAGGAGACTGGTCCACATTCACCACCTTGTCTATATATTCCAGCCCTTCAATACTATCATAGTCCAAAGGATCCTGCAGTGAACGATAGAACTTCTGCGAAAGAATAGGCTGCAACGTCTCGTTGATAAGCGTGGACTTGCCACTGCCGGAAACACCGGTAACGCAAATCAGCTTGCCCAGCGGGAACTCCACATCCACATCCTTCAGATTATTACCTTTGGCGCCACGCAGCCACAGACTGTGTCCATTGCCCTCGCGACGCTTGGCAGGCACCTCAATGGCACGCTCACCATTCAAGTATTGGGAAGTCAGCGTATGCGTCCGTAGCATTTCACGGGGAGTACCGGTAAAGACAACATCCCCTCCCAGCCTACCGGCTTTCGGCCCCATATCAATGACATAATCGGCGGCGAGCATCATATCCTTGTCATGCTCCACCACAATGACGGAGTTGCCAATGTCACGCAGTTCCTTCAAAGAGTGTATCAAGCGCTGGTTGTCGCGTTGGTGCAGGCCGATACTCGGCTCATCCAATATATACAGCACATTCACCAGCTGTGAACCTATCTGTGTAGCCAGGCGGATACGCTGGCTTTCACCACCGGAAAGGCTGACGGAACTACGGTTCAGCGAAAGATAATCCAGACCTACATCAAGCAGAAATTTGAGCCGTGTACGGATTTCCTTCAGGATTTCACCGGCAATCTGCCGTTGCTTGCTACTAAGATACGGGTCTACGTTTACCAGCCAGTCATACAGCTCATTGATGTCCATCGTAGACAATTCGTAGATGTTCTTGTCGTGAATGCGGAATGAAAGCGCTTCCTTATTCAACTTGGCGCCATGACACTCCGGACAAACGGCAGTCTTGGCAAACTGGTCCGCCCACTTCTGTGCCGTGGCAGAAGCATCCTTCTCCTGCAGCATCTGGATATACTTTACAACCCCCTCAAACGTCACAAAATAATCGGAAGAGGTGCCTATCAGTGAACTCTTTATCTTGATACGCTCGTCCGAGCCGTAGAGAATCTCGTCGATGGCATCCTCCGGCAAGTCTTTGACCGGTGTTTTCAGCGTCGCTTCATATTTCTCCAGCAAGGCGGTAATCTGCCAGAAAATCATGCTGTTCTTGGCTTTCCCCAACGGTGCGATGGCACCTCCGGCAATGGAGAGCTCACGGTCGGGAATCACCTTGTCAATATCAATCTGGCTGACCACCCCTAACCCCTTACACTTAGGACATGCACCTTGCGGCGAATTGAAGGAAAAGTTGTGCGGCGCCGGTTCCCGATAGGACAACCCCGTCACGGGACACATCAGCCGTTTGCTGTAATGGCGCACGCTATCCGTCTGCGCATCGAGTATCATCAGCAATCCGTCACCTTGGCGCATGGCAGTGGCCACGCTGTTCTTCAGGCGTGTGTCATCCTTGTCCGTCACCACCAGCTTGTCTATCACCACCTCCACATCATGGTTCTTATAGCGGTCCAGCTTCATGCCTGGCAAGGCTTCGCACACCTCACCATCCACACGTACGTAGAGATAGCCTTTCTTGCGCACCTGCTCGAAGAGCTCCTTGTAATGCCCCTTACGGCTGCGCACCAGTGGAGCAAGGATATAAATGCGTTTTCCTTTGTAATCCTTCAGGATAAGATCGAGTATCTGTTCCTCGGTATACTTCACCATCTTCTCGCCGGAGAGATAAGAATAAGCCTCTCCTGCACGGGCATACAACAAACGAAGGTAATCATAAACCTCTGTCGTTGTACCCACCGTGGAACGTGGATTCTTATTCGTGGTTTTCTGCTCGATGGAGATAACCGGACTCAGTCCCGTTATCTTATCCACGTCCGGACGTTCCAAATTTCCCAGGAAGTTACGGGCATAGGCTGAAAAGGTCTCGATATAGCGGCGCTGCCCTTCGGCAAAAATAGTATCGAATGCCAAAGAGGACTTGCCGCTTCCGCTCAGGCCTGTAATCACAGTCAGGCTGTTACGGGGAATCTCGGCATCGATATTCTTGAGGTTGTGCACGCGCGCACCATATACATTGATATATTCTGTTTCTTCTTGCATGTTGATTTATCCTATCGTTTTAACTGCAAAAATAACTGTTTCCCCCCGAATATCAGCCGAAAAGCGCTATTTTTCAGTTTTGAAATGCACAATATTATTTCTTAACGCAATCCTTTGGTTTGAATGCCACAATATTCGTACCTTTGCAGCTACTTTGGGAAATTGTAAACATAAACCAACGATTACTGAATGAAAACGATTAACCGCATTATCTGCTCCCTGCTGCTTGCCAGTGCATGCAGTATCGGTGCAATAGCACAAGAGAATCAATCTTATTTTCTGCATACTATCGAAAAAGGACAAAGTCTCTACTCCATCGCCAGCATGTACGGCGTCAGCCAGTCGGACATCATCAAACTGAACCCCGGCAGTGACGAGAAAATATTCATCGGACGCACATTGCGTATTCCACGCAGCGCTGCCAACATACAAAAAGAAACATACCATACCATCGAAACCGGTGAGACCCTTTACCGACTGACCGTGAAATACAATGTATCTGCCAAAGCCATCTGTGACGCCAACCCGGGACTGAGCGCCGAGAATTTCCGTATCGGACAAGTAATCCGTATCCCTTCCACAACCGAGCCCCAAACCATGGTCCCGGTTGAGACACAAAGCAGCACTGTGGTTGCCAACAACAATATTCTCGGCCCCGTAGAGTCACGATGCCGTGACATGCATAAAGTGAAGCGGAAAGAAACCGTATTCAGCATCAGCCGTGAATACGGCATCAGCGAAGCCGAACTGATAGCCGCCAACCCGGAATTAAAAGGCGAAAACAAAATAAAGAAGGGAACCTTCCTCTGCATTCCCTATCCCAAAGCACAGACGGAGCAAAATATCCAGTCGCAGGCAATACCTACCGACAGCGAGCTGTTCCGTGAAAACCGGAAAAAGACAGAACGCTTCAGCACCATCAAGGCTGCCGTCATCCTTCCCTTCCTGGACGGGGTATCAAAGAGCGAGTCTTCCCGTATGGTGGAATACTACGAAGGCCTGCTGATGGCCGTAGACAGCTTGAA
Source organism: Bacteroides sp. D20 (assembly GCF_003436255.1). Classification (NCBI taxonomy): domain Bacteria; kingdom Pseudomonadati; phylum Bacteroidota; class Bacteroidia; order Bacteroidales; family Bacteroidaceae; genus Bacteroides; species Bacteroides sp. D20. The sequence goes on from NZ_QSOO01000009.1 coordinate 136,351, forward strand.
ACGTACTGGCACTTCCATTGACTTGTACACTTACAATTCTGGTCCCGAAAGTGCCTCGCTGAACTCCATCCTGGGCAAAAGCGAGATGAAAGACATGGACATCATCTTCGGGCCTCTGTACCAACAGCACATCAAACCTCTGGCCGAGTTTGCCAAGAAACAAGACACACGCCTGGTGATACCATTCACATCGAAAGACAACACGGTATTCCAGAATCCGACGGTCTATCAGATAAATACCCCCCAATCCTATCTGTACTCCGAGGTGTACGACCACTTTGTGCGCCAGTTCCCCAATGCCAACGTCATCTTCATTGAAGCCAGCCAGGGCACCAAGGACAAGGCAGAATTCATCAAGGGACTGAAAGATGAACTGCGCAACCGTTCCATCCCGATGAAGAGCCTGAAAGAGGATGTCACCGTAGAATCCCTGAAAACAGTATTACGCACGGACCGTGAGAATATCTTTATCCCCACATCCGGCAGTAACCTGACATTGATTAAGATACTTCCCCAATTGACCTTATTGGTGCGCGAACAACCCGAAAGCCGTATCCATCTGTTCGGCTATCCGGAATGGCAGACCTACACCAAAGACCACTTGGAAGCCTTCTTTGAACTGGACACCTATTTCTATTCCTCTTTCTATACCAACAACCTGCTGCCTGCCGCCATCAACTTTACCAAAAACTACCGCAGATGGTATGGCAAGGAGATGGACGAGCGCTATCCCAAATTCGGAATGCTGGGCTTCGATACCGGTTATTTCTTCCTGAAAGGACTTGCGCGCTATGGCTCTTCTTTCGAGAAGAACATGCAGGGACTGGATTTGATTCCCATCCAGACCGGCTTCAAGTTCCAACGGGTAAACAACTGGGGAGGCTTCATCAACAAGAAGGTGTTCTTCGTGCACTTCACCAAGAACTTTGAGCTGGTGAAGTTGGACTTTGATTAGGGATTAAGGATTAATAATCTGATAATCCACTATATAACTATTAACTTGTAGCTTGTAACTTATAACTTATAACATGAACCTGAGAACAATCATCATATTCGCCCTGCTGGTGTGTGCATGTATATTGCCCCTGCATGCGCAGGTGGGCGAGCAACGCCACAACTTCGCTGTGGGCGTCAATGGAGGCATCAATCTGAATAACGTAAGCTTCTCTCCCTCTGTCAAGCAGAAGAATCTGATGGGTATCAACGGCGGTGTAACAGCCCGATACATTTCCGAAAAATACTTCAGTATGATTTGCGGTGCACAAATCGAGCTGAACTTCTCACAACACGGTTGGGACGAGTATTACGAGGACTATCCCACACTGAGCTACACCCGCACCATGAACTATGTGGAAATACCGTTCCTGGCACATCTGGCATTCGGCAAGGACCGCGGTTTGCAATTCTTCATCCATGCCGGTCCGCAGATAGGTTTCCTGCTTGGCGACAGCGAAAAAATAGACGGCGACTGGGACGGCACTGTAGCAGAATCCTACACCAACATCACCGTGGAACAGCACGGCAAGGCCATAGACAACAAATTCGACTACGGCATTGCAGGCGGAGCAGGCATAGAGCTGCGCACCAAGGCAGGCAATTTCATCGTAGAAGGAAGATACTACTATGCTTTATCCGATTTCTATGGCAGCACCAAGAAAGACTTTTTCTCACGCTCCGCACACGGAGTCATTACGGCCAAGATAACTTATCTCTTCGACTTGAAGAAGTAATGCTTATAGGAGACACCCGTTTCCACACGTAGGAACGACAATTTCCTCTAATGGGAACAGTATAATGGAACGGCTTAACCTCAAGCGGAAACGATAAAAAAGGCAGACCACGTATTCCGAATGAAATACGTGGTCTGCCTTTTGTTATTATCAAGTAGATAAACCTTCTTATCTTCTTAAACGGTCTGCCGCCTTCACCATCACCTCATCTTTGTAGATGGCACGGAAGGCCAGATAGTTAAGGATGATGGCTACCACCGGAAGGCAAAGCGCCCATCCTAACTGGAAAGTCATTGCATCCAAATCACCCTTCAAAATAAACATAAATACACAGAAGGCTATGTAGTAGCCTATCAGCAGAATGCTGCTGAAAATCGTCATGCGTATTTGCAACATACGGTTACGGAAAAGGAATATCGTACAGAAGGCAACAAGTGCACTGAGCAACAATATCCCGAACAAGCCCCAAGTAGACTGAAATCCTCCGTCGGCCAAAGCCACTCCCAGAGGTTTGAAAACATGCGCCGTCACTCCGTCCGCTCCGATGAACTGTCCTACAGGCATGCAAATTGCCACAACCAACAGGATAGTTACCAACAACAAATAAACAGATTGAATACGTTGTATCATTACTGTAATTTTTCTTTTTCCTTAGCCGGGTTACGATAGTAAATCTTACCCTCCACATACTCTTGTGTTGCAATCAATGTCGGCTTCGGCAGTTTTTCGTAATAGCGGGAAATCTCAATCTGTTCCCGGTTTTCGAACACTTCTTCCAAATTATCATTGTAAGAGGCAAACTCAGCAAGCTTTTTGGAAAGGTCATTCTTGATTTCCACACTAATCTGGTTGGCACGTTTTCCGATAATCGCTACGCTTTCGTATACATTACCGGTATCCTCACACAACTCCATCATATCACGGGTCACCGTAGTAGTAGGAGCATTTGTCTTTCTGTAATCCATAAATTTATCTATTGTATTATTATATTATTGCTCTTCACTTCCTTCTCCCAGCATTTTCTGTGCTTCCTTAAAGATTCGGTCGACTTCCTTCATATACTTACTTTCGGGGAACTCATTTTTAAAGGCATAACATTCATCCACAGCTTCGCGGTAACGTTCTGCCCTTTTGTCTTCCACACTGTATACAGCCAACTCATACTTGGCACGCAAGATAAGAATGGATAAATCTTCACGCAGGTTGGTATAGGGATAATCCTTCAAAGCATTCTGCGCAGTGATAACGCAAGCCTGATAGTTGTTACCCAGATAATTACCCATATTATAATAAAGTTTTGCAGACAGATACTCCTTCATCACCAGCTTGTCCTGCAAGGCAAATATCATGTTCTGCGCCTCCTCTTTCTTGGAACTTTGCGGGAAGTATTCCATAAACATCTGCAACTGCTGGATGGCGCTATACGTGCCGGATTGGTCCAAACGCGGCTCCGGAGTATCCAGATACAAAGCTTTACCGGCGTGGAAACGTGCCAGTTCTGTGAATGTACCGCGGGGATAAACGTTGTAGTATTGAATGAAAGTCTGCGCAGCAGTCTGATAATCCTTCTGGTTATAGTAACTCATGCCCAGCATATAGAGGGATTCCTCTGCCTTATCAGTACCTTTGAGAATAGCAATCAATTCATTGAGCAAAGTGGCAGCACGGTTATACTGACCTTTTGCGAAGTAATTTTTTGCCGCTTCGTACTTGTATTCGTAATCTGTGCTTTTCAGCAATTTGTTGTATTCTCCACACGAGGAGAGCAGCAATGCTGCAAGCAGAGTTATTAGGATGTTCTTCTTCATTACTTTTGTTCAAATAATGCGCAAAGATAGGGGTTCGCATCGAATAAAGCAACGATACGAGCCTTAATTTTTCAAAAACCAGACGAACGGGCAGGAATTAGGGATGAATGGTGAAGGATTAGGGATTAGTGACTGTGCTATCAACTGCATAGTCCTCATCCCTAATCCTTCCTCCCTAATCCTTCGTTTTCACAGTTTATAGAGTTCGCTTGCCGCCAGCAAATCGACCTTTTTTTCTGTCAATACACGGATACAGTTATCCATGTCGTTGGGACGGATGATGACATTGGCCGTTTCACCATTGGCAAAGGAATACATGTACTCGATGAACACGCCTTCATCGGAGAGGAAACGGAGCACTTTCGCCAATGAGCCGGGGATATTGGGACAACTGATGCCTACTACATCCGTTACGTTCACTGCGAAGTGATTATCTTTCAAAGCCTTATATGCTTTATCCGGTTCGGAAACAATGCCACGAAGGATACCGAAATCGGCATTCTCTGCAATACATAGAGCAGAAAGGTTGACACCTTCTTTTGCAAGAACTTCAGTCACCTCTGTGAGGCGACCGGATTTGTTCTCCAGAAAAATGGAAAGTTGTTTTGCTACCATAGGTTTATTTACTATTTGACGATTTACCATGTACAATTTGGCGATTTACAATTTGCGGTTGTCGATAACGCGCTTGGCTTTACCTACGCTGCGCTCAATACTGCGTGGTTCTACCAAACGGACATCTACGCCGAGACCGAGTACGCTCTGCAGGCGGGCCACAAGCTTCTTCTTCAAAGCCAGCATCTTGTTGATTTCGTCGGAATAGTATTCGGGACGAACTTCAACCTGCAACTCCATGGTATCGGTATTGTTCTTGCGGTCTACCAGCAAGAGGTAGTGAGGCTCGAACTCCGGCATTTCGAGGATAACGGACTCTATCTGCGTGGGGAACACGTTGACACCACGGATAATCAGCATGTCATCACTACGTCCCAAGATGCGGTCCATACGAACCAGTGTACGTCCGCAGGAGCACTTATCGTAGTGCAGGGCGGTGAGGTCCTTGGTACGGTAGCGCAACAGCGGCATCCCCTCTTTGGTAAGGTGAGTGAACACCAATTCGCCGGTCTGACCAGGAGCAACCGGCTCGAGGGTCTTCGGGTCTACAATCTCGGGGAAGTAATGGTCTTCATTGAGGTGGGTACCGTGCTGGCACTCGCATTCGTAACCTACACCGGGACCGGCAATCTCACTAAGCCCATAAATATCAAATGCCTTGATACCCAGCTTGGTTTCAATATCCCGACGCATACTTTCGGTCCATGGCTCGGCGCCGAAGGCTCCCACTTTCAACTTAAACTCTTCACGGGGAAGACCGGAGTCTTTGATGGCATCTGCCAGATAGAGGGCGTATGAGGGCGTGCAGCAAAGTACGGTAGAACCGAAATCATGCATCAGTGTAATCTGCTTCTCCGTATTGCCGCTGGACATCGGGATGACGGAAGCGCCGATATTCTCGGCACCGGCATGCGCACCCAGTCCGCCGGTAAAAAGTCCGTAACCGTAGGACACCTGGAAAATATCCGAGCTACCGGCACCATAGGCGGTAAAGGCCCGTGAAAGGCATTCGGACCATGCTGAAAGGTCTTTTCGGGTATAGCCTACCACAGTGGGTTTTCCGGTTGTGCCGGAAGAGGCATGAATACGCACAATCTGGCTCATAGGTACGGCACAGAGGCCGAAGGGATAATTGTCCCGCAAGTCGTACTTGGTAGTAAAAGGCAGTTTTACAATATCATCTATACTGTTTATGTCATCGGGAGTAACTCCCAGTTCCTGCATTTTCTTACGATAAAAAGGAGTGTCATGATACACACGCTCCACAGTCTTTTTGAGACGAATGCTCTGGATTTTACGAAGGCTTTCGCGATCCATGCATTCGATGCTTTCATTCCAAATCATGTTCTTCGTTGTATTACAATTATTAATGGTTGTTATCAATATAGCTGCAAAGTAAACAAAAAAATTTTGTTTATCTCAAAGATTTTACCGAATATTGCCACTCCTAAGAAGAGAAAATGAACAAATTCGAACTGACATCCGCTTACCAGCCCACCGGTGACCAGCCGGAGGCCATCGCACAGCTGACCGAGGGCGTGCGCGAGGGACTTCCCGCACAGACACTGCTCGGTGTCACCGGGTCCGGAAAGACATTCACCATAGCCAACGTCATCGCCAACATCAACAAGCCAACGCTGATATTGAGCCACAACAAGACGCTGGCTGCCCAGTTGTACAGCGAGTTCAAGGGATTCTTCCCGAACAATGCCGTGGAATACTATGTGTCCTACTACGACTACTATCAGCCCGAAGCCTACCTGCCATCATCGGACACCTATATAGAAAAAGACCTCGCCATCAACGACGAGATAGACAAGTTGCGCCTTGCCGCCACCTCTGCCCTGCTTTCGGGCAGGAAAGATGTAGTGGTGGTATCCTCCGTTTCGTGCATATACGGCATGGGGAATCCGGCGGACTTCTACAACAACGTCATCGAAGTACAGCAAGGCAAGAATTTCAGTCGCAATGTCTTCCTGCGACGCCTGGTGGACAGTCTTTACGTACGCAACGACATTGACCTGAACCGCGGCAATTTCCGCGTGAAAGGCGATACGGTGGACATTTATCTGGCTTACGCCGACAACTTGCTGCGCGTCACCTTTTGGGGAGACGAGGTAGACAGTATTGAGGAAGTGGACCCTATGAGCGGCGTTACCGTCGCCAAGTTCGATGCCTACAAGATTTATCCCGCCAACCTCTTCATGACCACCAAGGAAGCCACGTTGCGTGCCATACACGAAATAGAGGATGACCTTCACAAGCAGGTGCAATGGTTTGAAAACGAAGGCCGCCCATTCGAGGCCAAACGCTTGCAGGAACGGGTGACCTATGATATGGAAATGATACGCGAATTGGGACATTGCTCCGGCATTGAGAATTATTCTCGCTACTTTGACGGGCGTGCTGCCGGTACCCGCCCCTACTGCCTGCTGGACTTCTTCCCCGAAGATTTCCTGATAGTCATTGACGAAAGCCACGTCAGCGTCCCGCAGATACGTGCCATGTACGGAGGTGACCGCGCCCGCAAGATAAACCTGGTGGAGTACGGATTCCGCCTACCGGCTGCCATGGACAACCGCCCGCTGAAATTCGATGAATTCGAAGAGATGGCCAAACAAGTGATTTACGTCAGCGCCACACCGGCAGACTATGAGCTGATGAAATCCGAAGGCATCGTAGTAGAACAAGTCATCCGCCCGACGGGACTGTTAGACCCCATTATTGAGGTGCGTCCCAGCCACAACCAAATAGACGACCTGATGGAAGAAATCCAAGTACGCATCGAGAAGAACGAGCGTACCCTCGTCACCACCCTCACCAAACGAATGGCTGAAGAACTGACGGAATATCTGCTGAACAACAACGTGAAGTGTAATTATATCCACAGCGACGTAGACACTTTGGAACGTGTGAAGATTATGGGTGACTTGCGCGAGGGCGTTTACGATGTACTTGTTGGTGTCAACCTGCTGCGTGAAGGACTCGACCTGCCTGAAGTCTCTCTCGTTGCCATTCTCGATGCAGACAAGGAAGGTTTCCTTCGTTCCCACCGCTCACTGACACAGACTGCCGGACGTGCCGCCCGTAACGTGAACGGTATGGTCATCATGTATGCCGACAAAATAACGGACAGCATGCAACTGACCATCGACGAGACCAACCGCCGTCGCGAGAAGCAGTTGAAGTACAACGAAGAGCACGGCATCACACCACAGCAAATCAAGAAAGCAAAGAACCTCAATGTGTTTGCCACCAACGAGGCTTCCGGCGAAGCCGTCCTCAGCAGCGAGAAGTTCACTTCCAGCACTCCCCGCCCCTATGTGGAACAAGAAAGTACATCTACGATGGCTGCCGACCCTATAGTACAGTACATGAGCCGCAAGCAACTGGAAAAGAGTATCGAACGTACCAAGAAGCTTATGCAGGAGGCTGCCAAGAAACTCGATTTTATCGAAGCCGCACAGTATCGGGACGAGGTGCTGAAGATGGAGGAATTGCTGAAAGAAAAAGACGAGTAAGGGATTTCACCTCTTTTTCTCAAACTATACTCCCCTCCTTTTGTTATTCTATGAAACAGAGTATTAATTCATAAAGACAAAAGCGAGATGAATAAACCAATAAAGACAATAGCTGTTGCACTGGCTGCCATAGCCTCCATGAGTGTGCAACAAACAGAAGCGTGTACCCGAGCCACCTACATCGGTCCTGACAATACAGTCATTACAGGACGTACGATGGACTGGAAAGAAGACCTTATGAGTAACATCTATGTATTCCCACGAGGCATGCAAAGGGCAGGCTACAACAAAGGGAATGCAGTGAACTGGACTTCCAAGTACGGTAGCGTCATTGCCGCCGGTTATGACATAGGTACCTGCGACGGTATGAACGAGAAAGGTCTGGTTGCCAGCCTGCTCTTCCTTCCGGAGTCCGTTTACCACCGCCCGGGAGACAACCGCCCGATTATGGGCATCAGTATCTGGACGCAATACGTACTCGACAATTTTGCAACCGTACGCGAAGCTGTGGATGAACTGAAAAAAGAATCCTTCCGCATTGATGCACCAGACCTGCCCAACGGAGCCGCTTCCACCCTGCATCTGGCCATCACAGATGAAACCGGAAACACGGCTATCCTGGAATACATAGACGGAAACCTTGAGATACATGAAGGCAAGCAGTATCAAGTAATGACCAACTCTCCCAAATATGAACTCCAGCTGGCTATCAACGACTATTGGAAAGAGGTAGGCGGACTGAATATGTTGCCGGGAACCAACCGCTCCAGTGACCGCTTTGTACGCGCATCGTTCTACATCAATGCCATTCCGCAAACAGCGGATGCAAAGATTGCTGTACCCAGTGTATTGAGCGTAATGCGCAATGTTTCTGTACCGTTCGGTATCACCACACCGGACAAGCCCCATATCTCCTCCACCCGTTGGCGTTCTGTATCCGACCAGAAGAACAAAGTATATTATTTTGAGTCCACACTGACCCCTAACTTGTTCTGGCTCGACCTGAAGAAAATCGATTTTAGCCCGAATGCAGGAATCAAGAAACTCTCACTGACAAACGGAGAAATCTATGCCGGAGATGCCATAAAGGATTTGAAAGACAGCAAAGGATTTGTATTTCTTTTCCAGACGCCGGTAATGTAGCACAGCTCCTACACATAGCCCCTCAATAATGGATGCTTCCCACTTCTTTCTATAAGAGAAAGCAGGGAAGCATTTATTTTTCTCATTATTTTTGTGTACGTTTGCAGATACATACTCAATGCAGCAATTTACATGGAATTATTAGTATACAAAGCCTCTGCCGGCTCAGGCAAGACCTTTACGCTGGCTGTGGAATACATCAAGCATTTGATAATCAATCCACGCGCCTACCGGCAGATACTTGCCGTAACCTTCACCAACAAGGCTACGGCAGAGATGAAGGAGCGCATACTGACACAGCTTTACGGTATCTGGAAGGGAGCACCTTCTTCCGAAGCATACTTGGAGAGAATTAAAAATTATAAATTAAAAATTAAAGAAGAAGGCGGGGACAGATTGACGGACGGGGAGATTCGTCAACGGGCCGGCATGGCACTGCAATACATGCTGCATGACTACAGCCGTTTCCGCGTGGAAACCATCGACTCCTTTTTTCAATCTGTGATGCGCAACCTTGCCCGCGAACTGGAACTGAGTCCTAACCTGAACATAGAGCTGAACAACAGTGAAGTGCTGAGTGATGCCGTAGACAGCCTCATCGAGAAGCTTACCCCCACTTCTCCCGTGCTGGCATGGCTCCTGGACTACATCGACGAGCGCATCCGCGACGACAAACGCTGGAACGTATCGAATGAGGTGAAAAGTTTCGGACGAAACATCTTCGATGAAAGCTACATAGAACGCGGCGAAAAACTACGGCAATGCCTTCGTACTCCGAACACGTTGAAACTCTACCGGGATGTGCTGCGCGATATGGAAACCGAGGCTCTGGAACAGATGAAAAGTTTCTACGACCAGTTTGAAGGCGAACTGGAAGGGCATGCCCTCACTCCCGAAGACTTGAAAGGAGGTGCCCGAGGCATCGGCAGTTACTTCCGCAAACTGCGCGACGGCAGACTGTCTAACAAAGATGTGCTGAACGCCACCCTGCAAAACAGCCTGGCAGATGCAAAAAACTGGGCAACGAAAACATCCTCACGGAAGGACGACATCATCTGTCTGGCAAAAACCAGCCTGATACCTCTACTGCAGGAAGCCGAAAGAATGCGTCCGCAACGCAACCGCACCCTGAACAGTTGCCGTCTCTCGCTCCAGCATCTCAACAAACTACAACTCCTCAACCATATTGACGAAGAGGTACGTACACTGAACCGAGAACATAACCGCTTTCTACTTTCGGACACCAACGCCCTGCTGCACAAATTGGTGCGCGAGGGTGACTCTTCGTTCGTCTTCGAGAAAATCGGCGCCAACATACGCAACGTCATGATTGACGAATTCCAGGACACCAGCCGCATGCAATGGGACAACTTCCGCCTGCTGCTGCTCGAAGGACTTTCGCAAGGAGCCGACAGTCTGATTGTGGGAGATGTGAAGCAGTCCATCTACCGCTGGCGGAACGGGGACTGGGGAATACTGAATAGTTTAGGCAATGAAGAATTGAAAATGGAGAATAGAGAATCAAGTTCTCCATTAAACAACTTCCCCGTCCGTGTGGAAACCCTAAAAACAAACCGACGTAGCGAAACTAACATTATCCGTTTCAACAACCAAGTATTTACCGCTGCCATAGACTACCTCAATGCGCTACACCTGAACGAACTGAAAGAGGACTGCCTACCCCTAAAACGCGCTTATGCCGACGTAGTGCAGGAATCGCCCAAGAACACGGAGTACGGCTACGTAAAAGCTGCCTTCCTTGAACCGGACGATGAACACAACTATACAGAGCAGACCCTTCTCGCCTTAGGAGAAGAAGTACAGCGGCTACTGGAAGAGGGCGTAACACTGAATGACATCACCATCCTTGTCCGCAAGAACAAGAATATCCCACCGATAGCCGACTATTTCGACAAAGAACTGCATCTCTCTGTCGTGTCCGACGAAGCTTTCCGTCTGGATGCCTCCCTTGCCATCTGCATGCTGATGGATGCCCTGCGCTGCCTATCGAATCCGGAGAACAGGATTGCGGAGGCTGCACTGATGGAGAATTACAAATTACAAATGACAAATGACGAGCAACCGAAATTCACAACAGCCACTCCCCTTCCCGAAGCCTTTACCTCCCGACGGGAAACGCTGCGCCTGATGCCTTTGTATGAGTTACTGGAAGAACTGTTCAGCATCTTCGGCATGAGCCGCATTGAAAAGCAGGATGCCTACCTCTTCTCCTTCTTCGATGCTGTGACGGAGTATCTGCAAAGCAATTCTTCCGAACTGGACAGCTTCATCCGCTACTGGGACGAAACCCTTTGCAGCAAAACCATCCCCAGCGGTGAGATGGACGGCATACGCATCTTCTCCATCCACAAGTCCAAAGGACTGGAATTCCATACCGTACTGATTCCCTTCTGCGACTGGAAGCTGGAGAACGAAACCAACAACCAGCTGGTGTGGTGCGTCCCACCGGAAGAGCCTTATAATGCCATCAGCTTAGTACCGGTGAACTATTCCACCACCATGGCGGAATCCATATACCGGCAGGACTATCTGCACGAACGTCTTCAGCTGTGGGTGGACAATCTGAATCTGCTGTACGTGGCCTTTACCCGTGCCGGCAAGAATCTCATCCTCTGGAGCCGGAAGGAACAGAAGGGAACCATGTCCGAACTCCTTGCCAACACCCTGCCCCACATAGCCAAAGACGGAGCAGGCAGTTGGGACGAAGAGGCTGCCATATACGAGAACGGCAGGATTTGTCCCTCCTCCGTCCCCGTCTCACAGCATGACGCAGACAACCCTGCTGATGACGAAGCCAAACCTCTATGCTGCGAACGTAAACCTCTATACTGCGAACATAAACCTGAGGTTTATGAACAGCAACCGGTCAACAGACTTTCGCAAAAGCCGGTCAAACTGCCCGTCCACATGGAGAGTATGCTCCACGACATCGAGTTCCGGCAATCCAACCGTTCGGCAGACTTCATAGCAGGAGTAGACGAAGCAGAGTCCAGCTGGCGTTTCATCAACCGGGGACGTTTGCTGCATACCCTATTCTCCGCTATCGAAACCGAAGAAGATATTGACAATGCCATCAGCCAGCTCGTCTTTGAAGGAGTAATTGGACGGAGTGAGACGGAAAAAGAAATACGCGACCTCACCGAACGCGCCTTCTCCCTGCCTCAAGTCAAGGACTGGTATTCGGGGACGTGGCGGCTGTTCAATGAATGCGACATCATCTGGCAGGAGAACGGCGAACTGCGGACACGCCGCCCGGACCGTGTGATGATGCGTGGTGAAGAAATCGTAGTGGTAGACTTCAAGTTCGGAAAGCCGAATAAGAAGTACAACAAGCAAGTACAGAGATACATGCAACTGCTAGTCCGCATGGGGTATGCCGCAGAAAATATACGGGGCTACTTGTGGTATGTAGAGGAGAACAACATAGAACCGGTATAAACTCACTCTCCATCCACTATCAATTATCAATTATCAACTGAATTATGAAAACATTTCTCCAACTGGTCGCCCGCGACCTTTACGCCAAAATAGGAAACGACCTCTCGCGCACCGCCATCGTTTTCCCCAACAAACGTGCCAGTCTGTTCTTCAACGAATATCTGGCAACTGAAACGGACCGCCCTTTGTGGTCGCCTGCCTACGTCAGCATCAGCGAACTGTTCCGGCAACTCTCTCCATTGAAGTCCGGCGACCCTATCCGCCTGGTATGCGAACTGTATAAGGTGTTCCGCGAAGAGACCCGCAGCGAAGAAACTCTGGATGACTTCTACTTCTGGGGAGAACTGCTCATCAGCGATTTCGATGACGTAGACAAAAACCTTGTAGATGCCGACAAACTCTTCAGCAACCTGCAAGAACTGAAGAACATTATGGACGATTACGACTTCCTCGACCAAGAACAAGAAGAAGCCATCCGCCAGTTCTTCCAGAACTTTTCCATAGAAAAGCGCACGGAGCTGAAAGCCAAATTCATCTCCCTCTGGGATAAACTGGGCGACATCTACCGCCACTACCGCCGCAATCTTACAGAACTGGGCATCGCCTACGAAGGCATGATGTACCGCAATGTCATGGAGCAACTCGACACCGACCGACTGCGCTACGACCGCTATGTATTTGTCGGCTTCAACGTGCTGAATAGAGTAGAAACCCGTTTCTTCCAGCTCTTGCAGGATGCCGGGAAAGCAATGTTCTATTGGGATTACGACGTGTTCTACACCCGTCTTCCCCTTGAGCAAAAGCCGCCCTATACCCACGAAGCAGGCGAATTCATCCTCCGCAACCTAAAGCTGTTTCCCAACCAACTGCCCGAAACTTCTTTTGATGTACTGCGGAAACCCAAGAACGTACGCTTTATCTCCGCTTCTACCGAAAATGCACAAGCCCGCTACTTGCCGCAATGGATTAGGGGGAATGAAGAATTAAGAACCCCTTCTTCATTCAAAGACACTGCCGTTGTCCTTTGCAACGAATCCCTACTGCTTCCCGTCCTCCACTCCATTCCGGCAGAGGTAAAGAACGTCAACATCACAATGGGATTTCCCCTTGCCCAAACTCCGGTGTACAGTTTTATCAACGCCCTTGTAGAGCTACAGACTACCGGCTACCATGCAGGTACCGGACGATACATCTACGAAACCGTAATCACGCTGCTGAAACACCCTTACACCCGGCAACTTTCCCCCAATGCCGAAACACTGGAAAAACAGCTTACCCGGGACAACCGCTTCTATCCCCTTCCCTCGGAGCTGAAGCAGGACGCATTCCTTGAACAAGTCTTTACACCACAGAACGGCATCGCCGCCCTATGCAGCTACCTCACCGAACTGCTTCGCGAAGTGGCCGTCCTCTACCGCCAGGAAAAAGACGTGGAAGACATCTTCAACCAGCTGTACCGCGAGTCTCTGTTCAAAAGCTACACCCTCGTCAACCGCCTGCTCAGCCTGATAGAGACCGGCGAATTGAGTGGTGTGCGCACAGACACGCTGAAGCGACTGCTGAACCGCTTGCTTACCTCTGCCAACATTCCCTTCCACGGAGAACCCGCCATCGGCATGCAAGTAATGGGGGTGCTGGAAACGCGTAACCTCGATTTCCGTAACCTCATCATGCTCTCCCTCAACGAAGGGCAATTGCCCAAAGCCGGAGGCGACTCCTCCTTCATTCCCTACAACCTGAGGAAGGCCTTCGGCATGACCACCATAGAACACAAGAATGCCGTCTATGCCTACTACTTCTACCGCCTCATCCAACGGGCAGAAAACGTCACCTTATTATATAACATCTCTTCGGACGGACTGAACCGCGGGGAGATGTCCCGCTTCATGCTGCAATTCCTGGTAGAGTCGCCGCACAACATCTCCCTTGAGTACCTTGAAGCCGGACAATCTCCACAACAAGCCCTGGAAATTGAGATTCACAAGACACCGGAGATGTTGCAACAGATGTTCGACGCCTACGACATCCACCGACGTCCCAAAGCGTTCTTCTCCCCCTCTGCCCTCAATGCCTATCTGGACTGCCGGCTGAAATTCTACTACCGATACGTAGCCGGCCTGAAGGCTCTCGATGAAGTAAGCGCCGAAATAGACTCCGCCCTCTTCGGCACCATCTTCCACCGTTCTGCCGAACTGGTGTACAACGAACTGACAACCAACGGACGGGAAATACGTAAAGAAGACCTGGAACAGTTACTGAAAGACGATGTCCGCCTGCAAGCCTATGTGGACAATGCTTTTAAAGAAAAGTTCTTCCATGTGCCCCTTACGGAGCAACCGGAATATAACGGTACGCAGCTTATCCATTCCAAAGTCATTGCCTCTTACCTGCGCCAGCTTCTGCGCAATGACCTGCAATATGCCCCGTTCCGTATGGAGGGTATGGAACAGGACGTCAGAGAAATGATGGAAATAGATACTCCGCAAGGAAAGCTTGCCTTACAGATAGGCGGTACCATCGACCGCCTGGACAGCAAAGGAGACACGCTACGTATCGTGGACTACAAGACAGGCGGTACTCCCAAGACTCCTGAAAATATAGAACAACTGTTTACTCCCGCCGACAACCGTCCCAACTATATTTTCCAGACGTTTCTGTACGCCGCCATCCTCTGCCGCAAGCAATCGCTGAAGGTAGCCCCTTCCCTACTTTACATCCACCGGGCAGCTTCCGAAAGCTACTCCCCGGTCATCGAAATGGGAGCGCCGCGACAACCCAAGGTACCGGTCAACAACTTCGCTTTCTTCGAAGACGAGTTTCGCGAACGGCTGCACGGACTCCTGCAGGAGATATTCAGCCAAGAAGAAACATTCAGCCAAACAGAGGATACCCGGAAATGTGAATATTGCGATTTCCGCAGTCTGTGTAAGAGATAAAAAAACAGACCATCCGTTCATAAGAAACAGATGGTCTGCACGACCGTAACAGACGGTCTATTTGAGTCTGACGGATGGTCTGTTTTACTTCAACGGACCATCCGTTCTATTTTCTTCGTTATCACTTCTTCACCGGAATAGAGAAGCTGAATATGGAGCCTTCGCCTTCCTTGGAAGTAAACCACAGTTTACCGCCATTCTTCACGACAAAATCCTTGCATAGCAACAAGCCCAGTCCCGAGCCTTCTTCGTTGTTCGTGCCGAACGTGCTGAAATGCGTATCAGTATGCAACAACTTCTTCTGCCCCTCCTCGCTGATGCCACAGCCATAATCCTGGACGCTGACAACTGCCATACCATCTACTTCCTCCATCTTCACCAGTACCTCTGAGTTCTCCTTACTGAACTTAATGGCATTACTCAACAAGTTACGGACCACTGTCTTCAGCATGTCAATATCAGCGTTGACCATCATTTTTTCCGGTTTCATCTCGTGGATTCTTATCTTCTTCAGGCTTGCCACCATACTGAAAATCTCAATGACACCGTCTGTCACTTCGACGAGGTCCACATCCTGATAAACCACGTTCAACTTACCGATTTGACTCTTTGTCCATTTCAGCAGGTTATCCAGCAATGAAAACACATCCTCCGTAGTCTGATTAGCCATCGTCAGAAGCTCGTACATTTCGGCGCCAATTTTCTCAGATGGCAAGTTCAATATCAGCATATTCAGCACCATTTTGATGGATCCCATCGGAGAACGTAAGTCATGGGCAATCACCGAATAAAGCTTGTCACGCCCGGCAATAGTACGTTGCAGTTCTTCCGTCTTACTCAAAATCAACCGTTTGGCAGCTACCAAAGATATTTGGTGGGTAACACGGATAATCAATTCCTCCTTATTGAAAGGCTTAGAGATGAAGTCATTCGCGCCAACCTGAAACCCCTTCACAATATCTGCCGTACTATTCAGTGCGGTCAGAAAGATGATTGGAATATCAGCTGTATTCGGATTTGACTTTAAATGTTGAGCTACTTCAAAACCACTCATGTCCGGCATCATTACGTCAAGCAAAACCAAATCAGGATTTTCCTTTTCCACCTGTTCCAACGCTTGCCGCCCGTTACTTGCAGTAGCAATCGCGAATTTCTCATTTGTCAAAAGCACTTTCAACAATAAAACGTTTGACATCACATCGTCAACGATGAGAATCTTGTATTCGGAAGGATTTATTTCCATGTTCATCTTTCTATATTGTTTTTCCCGTTATCAAAATTACTATTTAGTTAGGAACGATATTCCTTAAAATACTCTATTATATACTGTAAACCCTCTTCCAGCTCTATAGTCGGTTCCCAGCCCAACTTTTCCTTTGCCAGAGTGATGTCCGGCTGACGCTGTTTGGGATCATCATGAGGCAGTGGCTTGAAAATCAGTTTCGACTTGGAATTCGTCAGCCTAATGACCTTTTCCGCCAGTTCCAATATGGAGAATTCATTCGGATTTCCCAAGTTTACCGGACCGATAAAATCGTCCTCCGTGTTCATCATCCGCACCATACCTTCTATACAGTCATCTACATATTGGAAACTTCGCGTCTGATTACCCGAACCGTATATTGTAATATCCTGGTTCTGCAATGCTTGAACCACGAAATTGGAAACCACCCGTCCGTCATTCGGCAACATCCGAGGACCGTACGTATTGAATATACGGATAATCTTGATCCGCACTCCATTCTGGCGGTGATAGTCCATAAACAATGTCTCGGCACAACGCTTCCCTTCATCATAACAAGAACGGAGGCCAATTGGATTTACATTTCCCCAATAACTTTCCACTTGGGGATGAATAACGGGGTCACCGTACACTTCGCTGGTAGAAGCCTGCAATATCTTGGCATTCGTCTTTTTGGCCAGTCCCAGCATATTGATGGCGCCCAATACAGAAGTCTTGATGGTTTTAATGGCATCATATTGGTAGTGGATGGGAGAAGCAGGACAAGCCAGATTATAGATTTCGTCCACATCTGCCTCATAAGGGGTTTCCACATCATGCAGTACAAATTCAAAGCGGGGATTGCTCTTCAGATGAGTGATATTTCCTTCCGAACCGGTGAAAAGATTATCCAGACAAATCACCTGATGCCCGTCGTTTATCAATCGGGTACAAAGATGAGAACCTATAAAACCAGCACCGCCACTAACCAAAATTTTCTTCATGTAATGTTTTTTATAGTGCCTTAAAGCACATAGGACCTATTCTGTTTGTTTTGATGCTGACAAATGTAGGCGATTTGACTAAATTATGCAAGTTTGCAACGAAATATTTCACTTGTTAATGAATATAAAGAGGCAGATTAAAAAATCCACCCCTGAAATATTCATTTATTTATCCGCCACATACTCTTCTTTCTTATCCGGAATGCTGAAGTTCTTGTTCGCAAACAAGTCTGCCAGACCCGAAATTTGCTTTAAACGCAACACTTCGTCGCGATCCATTCCGATATTCTTCATTATCCATTCATCAGACATACCGGCTCTGTCCAATTCCGCAACAATATGGCACATCAACTCGATATTATGCGTACCACGGGCACGATTATGACGGATAGTGGACGCCATACGGTTGGAAAGTTCCTTGTCAATCACGACCACGGGAAGCAACCCGTTTTCGCGCTGATAAATTCTTTTGGATGTCTTCAACACCTGATAACGGTGGTAACCGTCCACCAGGATGTAGTTATCCTCTTCCTCATCATAGTAACAGACACAAGGCATGGTGAAACCATCTTCCCAGATGGAAAGCTCCAGAAGCTTCATTTCGGGCGGTGCCACTACATTCGGATTGTAATCGTTTGCTTGTATTTTCTCTATTGGAATTGCCCTTACGTTATATACCGGACTTTTATCTACGCTCATAACATCATATTTTTGAATTGTTCCATTATCTTGTCTCTTTTGTATGCCTCTTCCTTGTTCAAGGCAAAACCCATGTACTTGCAGGCATGGTCATTCTTCAGGATGCATATGCACATCCGCTTATAAGTGGGAATTTCCCGGAATTCCGCGATGTCAATATCATCCAGATAATCCATGCGCACCGGCTTCTTGTTTGTCTTGTAATTCGTGATATTTATCACTTCAATGGACACTCCTGCATCCCTCAGCTTCTGGATGGTCTCGTCAGCCAGACACCCCCCTTTTGTACGCCAGAATTCAATGCTGACGGTAAGCTTTTTCAAGTAGTTCCTCCGGGTCTCTTCCGGCAAGGTGGAAAGCAGGAACTGCATAAAGCCTTTCCACGTATACCCTTCGGGCAGTCGGACCGTCTGCCACCCCATAGCACGCGTCCCTCCGTAAATACCGGTAAAGTTCACCCCGTTGACCCGCCCTATCATTCTTCCCCAAGTATTCGGGTCGATGACACGATACAGCTTCAGGCTCTCTTGTGCCTCACAAAGAAAAGGGCTTGCCACACGCTGGCGTTCGATATTGACTCCGGCTTTATAATATAGGTCATACAAATGGTTATAGTCAAAGCCGAATTTGCCATTGGCCGTCCAGATATCCGTCGTCTTCCAATCATAAATGGGATAAGCATTGAAAATGTCATTGCCTATCTTCGAGGTCCAGCGGTAATTGTGGTACATCTGATACTTCCGGTTCAGATGGATGCTGCGCCAGCGGTTAAAACTCTCTTGCGTACGGATGCCTATGAGAAAGCAGGCACGCACTCCATCCTTCTTCTCATGCAGCCATTTGGCAAAGTGCATCTGGAACTCATAATCCCACATTTCGGGAGTGTAGAAAGGAAACGTCTCTTTAGTGAGGCAGCCTTTCGGCATCTTCCTTACCCAAATGTCCTCCAAATCCTCCTGCCACGGACGCCAGTAACTCTGGTACATCGACGTACAAGTCGTTACACGGAAAGGCACACAAACACGATACACCTCCAATATATCCTTATTCGCCTCCAATACCCGGTCCACATAATCAATGGTCATGCTGTACTGTATCTCATAGTCCATATGGAATACACACAGTTTACGGTTCAGCCGGTTCCGGCGGATATAGTCTATGCACAAATTCAGCAACACTCCACTATCTTTTCCTCCCGAAAAAGAGACGCATATCGTGTCAAATTCCCTAAAAATCACATCAAGACGTTCTTGCGCCAGTTCATACACATTTTTGGGTGTAGCCATAATTATCTGTTTTTCTTCATTTTCACATAACGGGTCCATACCTTGTCTTCCAAAAAGCCCAGCTCGCTGAAGACATCCCTATCTTCAACAAAGCTAACAGCCGTCAGACTACTCTCCTCGCCCTGCTTCTCAAGTACCTTTTCCAGAAGCAATTTTAGCGTGTCAACATTCCTTTCCTTAATATAATAGTTGTTGATGACACATTCATACTTCTTGTGCTCCACCGGCACAAAACCTACAACATGTTTATTATCCAGAGCAACAAACCACTCGTACTCTTCCGATGTCCGGAAAGGGTAATTGTAGTTCTGTTTCAGCACTTCCGGGCTCATAACCAAAGGGGCTACAAGCTCGTACAGCTTTTTATCCGTACCATGTAATTGCACTATCTGTATCATATCTACATTTATATTATTTGTAATTACGTGTTAAAGATAAAGCTTATTTACGACGGAATATTCTCCTTTTAAATAGATTTAAGAATATAGCCCTGTAATATAAAATATTAATAAATAAATATTATCCCCCTAATTTGTATATGTTGATTAATTTGGGTTTCTTTGCAAAAGAAAGTCACCCGAAGAGAAATAATGAAATATTTACTGCTTTTTATGACCTTTGCCAAGATAGGAATGTTCACTATCGGTGGCGGATACGCTATGATACCTCTCATTGAACGGGAAATCGTAAAAAAGAGATGGATGAGTAAAGAAGATTTCATGGAAATGTTTGCGTTGACCCAGTCACTTCCCGGTGTTTTTGCTGTCAATATATCCATATTCGTCGGCTACAAGCTGCATAAAGTAAAAGGTAGCCTGGTGTGTGCACTTGCCACAATCCTCCCCTCTTTTGTCATCATGATGCTGATAGCCATGTTCTTCGCTCATTTTCAGGACAACCAGGTGATGATACGCATCTTTAACGGTATCCGTCCGGCAGTAGTCGCACTGATTGTGATACCCTGCATTTCGGCTGCACGGGCACTGAAGCTGAAGTATTGGCAACTGGTGCTTCCAGCCATCGCCACCATACTCATCTGGCAATTCGGGCTATCCCCCGTATACATTGTCCTTGCAGGAATTGCAGGAGGAATGCTCTATACATTATGGTTAAAAGATAAACTGAGAAAATTACAGATATGATTTATTGGCAGCTGATATTGGTATATCTAAAAATCGGAATGTTCGGTTTCGGAGGCGGTTACGCCATGTTGTCCCTCATCCAATATGAGGTGGTGGACCACCATCACTGGCTCACCCTGCAACAATTCACGGACGTAGTGGCCATCTCGCAGATGACGCCTGGTCCGATAGGCATCAACAGTGCCACCTATGTGGGCTATGCAGTTACTCAAAGCGTGTGGGGAGCTGTCGTGACCACCATTGCAGTATGTCTTCCCTCGTTCATCCTGGTATTGCTCATCTCTTACTTCTTCGTGAAATGCAAGGACAACAAATACATCAAGGCGGCAATGTCGGGACTGCTGCCCATGTCCGTATCATTGATAGCTGCTGCTGCCCTATTGCTGATGAACAAGGAAAATTTCATAGATTACAAAAGCATACTTATCTTTGCAGCCGCTTTCGGCGTGACGTGGAAGTGGAACCTCCACCCTATCTTACTGATAATCCTTGCCGGAGTCGCAGGCTTCCTTCTATATTGAAGAAGCGGTAGAGACGGACACCATCTTGCGGGCATATGCCCACACCACGCAATAGGCAACCAGCGGTACGATGAACGCCCACACCATCGTCGTATGGTCTGCCACCAGTCCCATCAACAGCGGACCTACCACGCCTCCCACGGGAGACATCATCAGGAAAGAGGAAGCCCTCTTGGTATGGTTGCCCAGCCCGCGCAAGGAAAGTGCAAAAATCGTGGGAAACATAATAGCCTCAAATGCATATCCGCACAACAGAGCTGCAAGCGACACCATTCCTACATCCAGCAACACCAACAAGGTAGTCATCACAGTGCCCGTAGCACAAACCAGCAACATCTTCTCGGCACGCACACGTCCCATAATCCAGCTACCGGCAAAACGTCCTAACATAAATAATCCCAGTCCACCGAAAGAAAGCACTACGGAAGCTTCGCGGGCATTCATCCAATTCTGCTCCACCACGTAGTTGATGAAGAAGCTGTTGATGGAAATCTCGCCGACCTCATAGGCAAACAAGGCTATCAGCCCGAAAATGAAAAGCCGGTGTGACCACAATCCGACCTTATTACCAGCTTCGTCCACCTCCACACTATGTTCAATCTCGGGCAACTTGATTCTTGAAAAGACCAACGCTACCAGCAACACAATTACCCCCATGCAGATATAGGGCAATGCGACATTACCCGAGCCCGTCTGCCCATCCTTCGAGAAGAGCAGCAGTCCAGCCAGTACCGGTGCACAGATACATCCCAGACCGTTGAAGGATTGCGCGAAATTCAGCCGACTGGCAGCAGTTTCCTTTGCGCCCAATTCTGTGGCATAAGGATTGGCGGCAGTTTCAAGAAACGTCAGTCCACAGCCTATCACGAACAATGCAAACAAGAAAAGATTAAAAGACAGATAATGCTGCCCGGGGATAAAGAGCAGCGAACCGATGCCGTAGAGCAACAGACCGAATACCACACCCCGGCGGTATCCGAAGCGACTGATGAAAAGTCCTGCAGGAATGGCCATAATGAAGTATCCCATATACATCGTCATCTGTATAAAGGCCGAATGTGTCTTCGTGATATCCAGTATCTCTTGAAAGTGCTTGTTCAGTACATTCAGAATGGCATGGGCAAATCCCCACAAAAAGAAAAGAGAGGTAATCAAAATGAAGGGCACAAGGTATTGTCTGCCCACCAATGGTATTCGTTTCTGTTTCATAATATGATAATTCCAGACAATCGTTGCAAGGCGATTGATAATTGCGGGTGCAAAGATAAACAAAACTCCCGGTCTTTACCCAACATTTTCCTATTCGCTATTGTACGGAGCAGCTTTTTCTCTAACTTTACTGCCATCATACAATGTTAAGCCATGAAAAATGCCATCCCACGATACAATTTCTACAAAACTAAGTACGGAAGCGAACTTCTGATAGATGTCGTTGATTTGCAGTATACCCGGAAATTCTTGACCCAGGGAAAAGTACATATTCTGACCTACTATGACATCACCTTCATCACAGAAGGAGAAGGAGAATTCACTATCGGTAACCGGACACACTTGGCAGCTCCCGGTGATGTATTCTTCTCCAAACCAGGTGAGGTGCGCAGTTGGGACACAGACCGTATCGGCAACGGTCATGCTCTAATTTTTGAGGATACCTTTTTGACCTCTTTCTTCAAAGACCCACTATTCGTGCAGCACCTCCCGTTCTTCCGAATGGGAAAAATGGTAGACAAACTCCAACTGCCGAACGGGCTCTATGCACGAATACTCCAACTTCTGCACGACATAAAGGTCGAAATCGACTCTTTCCACCCACACGATACGGGCATATTACGCGCCTTACTTTACGAAGTCCTCATGCTACTCAACCGTGCCTACCGCACCTCTATCCCTCCGGAGACGGGTAAGGAGCCACATAAAGATATCAGCAGCTTCCACCTCAGCCGATTCTTCGAATTGGTTGGGGAGCACTTCCGGGAGCAGCATTCTGTACAATTCTATGCCGATAAACTATGCATCACTCCCAACTATCTGAACGAAATCCTCTCTTCGGCCATAAACATCAACGCCAAGCAGTACATACTCAACAAGGTTACAGACGAAGCCCAGCGTCTGCTCACCTACACCGACCTCCCCATTTCAGAAATAGCCTCCGAACTCCATTTCTCAACCGTCTCCTACTTTGTACGTAGTTTCCGACAATGTATAGGGTATACTCCCCTCGCCTACCGGAAAATGGAGAAACCGTGAAAAGTGACATATCCTCCTTCTTTTTTATTGTACAAAAGTTCCACTTACCGGCTATCTTTGCCCTTGAAACAATAACCCATAAAAAAAACAAACAATGAGAGATGCAGAAAAAACAGTAGGAAACATGATTGACAAGGAAAAAACCATCTTTGTCGGTTCGGTGGATGCCGAAGGCTTTCCCAACATCAAGGCCATGTTGCAAACCCGCAAAAGGGAAGGGCTCAAACACATTTACCTATCAACGAACACCTCGTCGATGCGCGTTTCGCAATTTCTCAAAAATAACCGGGCATGCCTTTACGTCTGCAACACACGCTTCTTCAAGGGCGTAATGCTGCGCGGCACGATGGAGATACTGACGGACAGCACCAGTAAGGAAATGATATGGCAGGAAGGCGACACTATGTACTACCCCGAAGGAGTGACTGATCCCGATTATTGTGTCCTGAAGTTCACCGCCTTCGCCGGTAGGTATTACAGCGGATTTAAATCAGAAGACTTCACGATAGAATAAACGGGCCATCCGTTCCAGTCCATCAGCAAGCAGAGCCCGGGGACAAGCGATATTCAGCCGGATAAAGCCCTCTCCACCGGGACCGTACATCGTACCGGAATTGACCATCAGATGCTGTTGTTCTTGCAAACGCAAGGCGACAACATCTGAGCTGATACCGGAAGCACGGCAGTCTATCCAAACCAAATAAGTTCCTTCGAGTGGCAGCACGGGATATTGTGGTAACCGTTCCTTGAAAAAGCAGCAGAGGTATTCGTAATTCCCCCGCAGATATTTCCGCAAGGCATCGAGCCATTCCCCACCTTCGTTGTAAGCTGCCATTGTGGCGATTACGCCGAACGGATTGACGTCGCATACCTCGTTGATGTTAATGGCTCTGTCAATACGGCGGCGCACCTCTTCATCGGCTGCGATGATATTGGCGATTTGCAACCCGGCAAGGTTGAACGCCTTACTCAGCGAAACGCAAGTGACGGAATTTTGCAAAAAGCGTTCGGACAAGGAGGCAAAGGGTGTGTAGTCATATCCTTCGTAAGTCAGTTCACAATGAATCTCATCCGCCACGACAAACACCTCATTCCGTAAACCAATATCACCTATATGCTGCAGTTCTTCCGGAGTCCAGACCCGTCCGACCGGATTGTGAGGATTGCACAGCAGCAGGATTTTTGCTTTCGGATCGGAAGCTTTCCTTTCAAGATCGGCAAAGTCGATTACGTAGCGGCCATCCTGATAAACGAGATTATTGGCAAACAACTCGCATCCGTCATTACGGATAGATGAGTAGAAACAATTATAGGCAGGAGTCTGAACGATGACTTTATCACCCGGCATGGCCAAGGCTTTGATAATGGCTGACAGAGCCGGCACGACACCACTCGTATAGATAATCCACCGGGAATCAACCTGCCAGCGATGCCGGTCATCGAACCACCGGACAACCGCATCATAATAGGCTTCGGGTACTTTTGTATAACCGAAAATACCGTGCGCCACCCGCTTTTGTAAGGCATCGATAATAGCGGGTGCTGTACGAAAATCCATATCCGCCACCCACATGGGCAGTACATTCTCCTCTTCGGGAGTATCCCATTTATAAGAATTCGTCCCGCGACGCGAGATGATTGTATCGAAATCGTATTTCATAATTTATAAATCCAGTTACCATCCCAAAGCCTCAACTCACAATCGGCAGGCGCCTTTATATTTTCGTCGAGAATGATTTCCCCATAGCTTTCGGCAGTGATACAGCCTGTCCGTGGATTCTTCACCCCGCCTATTGTTCCTTTGATGGTTGCCTGCACCGAACTATATTCAAAAGCCCGGTCGCAGTCGGGACCAAAGGTGCAATTCTCCAGTACGAGGTCGTGGGCATAGCAGAGCGGTTGCTCACCGGTTATATGGCAATTCACCAACCGGAGATTGTGCGAATGCCAGCCGAGATATTCGCCGTTGAGTTCAGAATCGTAGATTGTCACATTCTCCACCTCCCAGAAGGCATCCTTCGTAGTGATTTTGGCATTGCGCAACTCCACATTCTTCACATACTGGAAAACGTACTTGCTGTCGCTTTCCAATCCGTCTATGCGGATGTCGCTGCTGAACATGAACGGATAAGTTCCTCCATGCAGTTTCAGATTTTTGATATTCAGATTTTTACAACGCCAGAACACCTCATTGGCATCGTTTATCTCTACATTCTCTATTTCGATGTCATGCATCTCGCGAAACATTTTGGGTGCATCGATACGCGTATCAGTCATTTTCAGATGGTCGGAATACCACAGTGCCGAACGCCCGCCGACATCGAAAAAACAACGGTCGATAACAAATCCGTGAACATGCCAGAAGGGATAATTTCCTTCGAACCGACAATCAACAGCTTCGATGTTGCTGCATTCCTTGATGGCTGATTCTCCAGCACGGATAACTACATTCTCCATACGTAAGTCATGCAATTCGAACAAAGGTCTTTCTCCGCCAAATGCTGTATTTGATATTATTTTCATCTTGTTTTCAATTTTATTATTCTATTCTCTTTATCAATTTTGCGGGGACACCACCTACTATTGTATTTGCTTCCACATCTTTCGTCACGACCGCTCCAGCTCCCACCACAGCATTGTCACCAATTGTCACTCCTTGAAGAATCGTTGAATTAGAACCTACCCAGACATTCTTGCCTAGTACAATTGGTGCCGGATAGGTAGTTTGGCGTTCAGCCGGAGGCAAACCATGATTGAGCGTTGCAAAGACTACATTATGCCCAATTTGGCATCCGTCGCCGATTATCACACCACCATGGTCTTGAAAATGACAGCAGGCATTAATAAATACGCCTTCGCCCACTGTTATATTCTTCCCGAAATCGGCATAAAACGGCGGAAATACCCGGAACGATGACGGAACTTGATAACCGAACAATTCGGATAGCAACTCACGTACTTCGTCCGGCGTATAGTATGCGGTGTTCAGCCGGAAAGTGATACGCCTGGCTTCACTGCTCATTTCGTCCATAAAACGGTGTATCTCCTCCGTATTAAGCGCTTGACGCGTCTTTACATATTCTTTAAATTCGTTCGTAGTCATAATTTCTCCTATTTAATTTTTATTACCAAATTAATGATAATGCAAAAATAGGCGGTATCCGTCATATGCCGTGTAGATAAATCCCCGGTATCTATACCCAAATTACGGATTATGCTGTCCCCTCCAGCTACTAAATCATAGCTCCATAAAACAAAAACTCCCGTAATCGCTTGAATTACGGGAGTGTGGGTGGTGTTATTTAAGTTTATCGTATTCTTCATCCGTCACCGGCTCTAGCCATTCATTAGAAGTATCCTCACCGGGAACTTCGAAAGCAAGATGGGCAAACCAACCATCAGAAGCAGCACCGTGCCAATGCTTCACATTTGCAGGGATATGGATAACCGTACCGGGTAGAATCTCTACTACCGGCTTGCCTTCTTCTTGATACCACCCACGACCGGCAACACCGATAAGCATCTGTCCACCGCCTTTAGTAGCACGGTGTATGTGCCAGTTATTGCGGCAACGAGGCTCGAAAGTGACGTTAGAGACGGAAACCTGCTCACGTGAAACGGGAGCAAGATAGCTGTTACCTATGAAGTACTGTGCGTATGCTGTGTTCGGTTCTCCAATGGGGAAAATCATTTCACGCTGGAACGCGGCTTTGGTATCTTCACCGGCGGTGTCCTCTGCCCATACGCCTTTGGCCAGATTAAACGCTGCCCACGCTTTGGGCCAACCGGCATAGAATCCGATATGGGTGATGATTTCAGCAATCTCCGTACGGGTGATGCCGTTCTTTTTTGCCGACTGAAGGTGGAACACGAGCGAATTATCCGTGATTCCTTGACTGATAAGAGAAGTTATAGTTACCAAACTACGGTCACGCAGACCGAGTTTGTCGGTGCGGCTCCAGACCTCGCCAAAGAGGACATCGTCGTTTAGTTCCGCAAATTTAGGAGCAAACTCACCCAACTGGGTGCGTCCTGCTGTCTGTACTATCTTTTCTTGTGCCATAACATTGAGTGTTAAAATGCTGAATACTGAAATTAAAAAAATCTTGTTCATAGTCGTTCTATTTATTGCATGAAGTTATTGAGCTTGTTAGCCGGATTAAGTGGCGTCTGGTCAGACAAGACCAATGATTTGACCATGTGCAACGTTCCTTGCTTGTATTTCTGAAAGTGTTCTGATGCAATATGTTTTTCATAAGCCGCATGGCTCGCATAGGTTTCGAGAATAGTCACCTTACAGGGATTCTCCTTCTCGCCGACCGCATACATAGTCAGTACGCCCGATTCGGTACGCAGAGAGATTTCGCCTACTTCGGTTGCGTATTTCATATACTCGTCGAGATACTGCGGATAAACCTCGATTTTCGACAACCGCACGATACCGTCAGCACTCATCGGCTCTTTGGCGCACATACCCGGCTGCTTATCCAGATTCAGGCATTTGCCGATAATCTCTCCCGTGGCAAGGTAGGAATAGGTCGGAAATTCAAACAATACGGGTTTCAGCTTCGTATAGTCAAGTTTCCCGTTATTATCAAGCACTTCAGGAGCAGCGTATGTATTGACTATCGCACAAATGAAATTGTCGAAACCTTCAGTTTCATAGATGTCTACCACCTCACACTCCATGGTGAGGGGTGATGCGTCTATAACGGGGGTACCGTTTTCGCCAATATGGTAGGCAAACACCTCCGACTTATCGACCGTCGCACCGCTTACACTTCCCACATAGTCAGCTTTCGGCAATATTTCACGACTCACTAGATTGACGGAAAGTCGTTTTGAGTCCTTTATCCCTTGATTAGTGTAATGGCTTTTACTCATGCTGATGAGTATCCGCTCATGTCCAATAACACCCGTATGCCCTACCACTAGCCAGTTTACTTTCCCTTCAACCTCCGCCCCAACAACCGTCATCGGCTTGGGATAGAGCGCCAACAGATTTCCGAGATTTTTCTTGTTCGTTTCCATTATATTGGGTTGAACGGTGTTCTCCTTTACGGGAATACTGCACGACATTATGACAAGCAGTGACAGAACTCCTAAAATTGTTTTTGCCATACGCTATATTACTCTATTTTTCTTGTTAAACTTCTGATGACAAAGGTACCGCGATAGCACAAGCGAAGGTGTATATGATTTACGGATATTTGTACCCGAATTCCCGATTATACCGCAAGAAAGTTCAAGTTCATCAGATGAGTATAGTAAGACTGGCAGAAATCCCACGAATAATCCCACGCATGATTTTTTTTTAATCGTTATTCTTGCCGATACAGAAAACAAAAAAAACTCTGAAATCCTTGAATTTCAGAGCTTTGCTTTAATTTATTATTTACTTTCGCGGTGCGTACGGGACTCGAACCCGTGACCCCATGCGTGACAGGCATGTATTCTAACCAACTGAACTAACGCACCATTATTTCATTCTTTCGTTGCTATCTCTCTCGATTGCGGTTGCAAAGGTAGACAAAATTCTTATATCTGCAATAGCTTGAAAGAAAAAAAATCATCTTTTTTTTAACATAGCTTGATTATAAGAGATTTATGTTACCTTTGCAAAACTAAATTAATATTGAAATCATGAGAAATACTCCTATTGAACGTAAGTTGATAGATGAAACTATCGCAGATTTTCATATCACAGACTTTGCCAAAGCAACCATCCGTGAAGTAAAAGCCATTGCAGCCAATGCCGAAGCGGCATCGGGTGTGGAATTCATAAAAATGGAAATGGGTGTACCCGGACTCCCCCCCTCAGCCGTCGGCGTAAAGGCCGAGGTGGAGGCATTGCAGAATGGTATTGCCAGCCTCTACCCGGACATTAACGGACTTCCCGCCTTGAAAGAGGAAGCAGCACGTTTTATCAAAGCCTTTATCAATGTAGATGTAGCCCCCGAAGGTTGTGTACCAGTTACCGGCTCCATGCAAGGAACTTTCGCTTCATTCCTCACATGTAGCCAGTGCGATGAGAAAAAGGATACCATTCTCTTCATCGATCCCGGTTTCCCGGTACAGAAGCAGCAGTTGGTCGTGATGGGACAGAAATATGAAACCTTTGACGTATATGACTACCGTGGCGACAAGTTGAAAGCGAAGCTGGAAAGTTACCTCAGCAAAGGCAATATCTCTGCCATCGTCTATTCCAATCCCAACAACCCCAGCTGGATTTGCCTGAAAGAAGAAGAGTTGCGCATCATCGGCGAACTGGCAACCCAATATGACGTCATTGTGTTGGAAGACCTCGCCTACTTTGCCATGGACTTCCGCCAAGACTTGAGCAAACCGTTCCAAGCGCCTTACCAACCTTCTGTGGCACACTATACGGACTATTACGTGCTGCTCATTTCCGGTTCCAAAGCTTTCAGCTATGCCGGTCAACGTATCGGTGTCAGCTGCATTTCGGACAAACTGTATCACCGGGCCTATCCCGGGCTGACACAACGCTACGGCGGCGGCACCTTCGGCACAGTATTCATCCACCGCGTACTCTATGCACTCTCCTCCGGCACCAGCCACTCTGCTCAGTATGCTCTTGCCGCCATGCTTAAAGCAGCTAATGAAGATCAATACAACTTTCTTGATGAAGTGAAAGTATACGGTGAACGTGCCCGCCGCCTGAAAGAAATCTTCTTGCGCCACGGTTTCCACTTGGTATACGACAATGATTTGGGTGATCCCGTTGCCGACGGTTTCTATTTCACCATCGGTTACCCGGGCATGAGTAGCGGAGAACTTGCGCGGGAACTAATGTACTACGGTGTAAGCGCCATTTCACTGGTGACCACCGGAAGCCATCAGGAAGGATTACGTGCCTGCACTTCCTTTATCCAAGACCATCAGTACGACCAGTTGGACGAACGTATGGCAATTTTTGCCGAGAATCACCCCATCCAATAAAAAATATCCCTATATAATAATAAGGTATCTCTACCAGTTGATGCCGGTATCCCACCACAATCGGGTACCGGCATTGTCATCTCCACCCAGTGCCTCTACCAAAGCGGCATACTGCTCGGCATTCTCCGTCTTCAGTCCGCCGGGAAAGTTCAGACGGCGAATCATTGTCTCAGTATCTATACACCCGTCTTTACTGTGATTAAAGCGCACGGGGAATAGCCGGGGATACCCCGTCCGGCGCTGTTCCGCCCAAGCTTCACACCCTTCAGGAAACATGGCAATCCATTTTTGGGTAATAATCTTCTCCAGTTTCGTATCCCTATCCGCTGACTCCAGCCAGCGTGGCGAAACCTGACAACGGGCGGTAATATCATTCTCCATATCGTAGGTATCCACAAAATCGGCAGGCAACAAGTCGCTCTCCAGATAAGCATCGGACTGCAAGATGCCATACTGACGGAAAGAAGCCATTACCCCTTCTTCATAGCAGGTTTTCACCGACTCATCGGTCCATCCCCGTAGGGCAGCCTCGGCACGCAGGAACCAGACTTCTGCTGCCGGCATCAACACTGCATCAGTCTGCTGGGTAACTTTCAATTTTGAGAGTGTATTATAATAGTTATGTGCAAAGCATGTACCCTGACGAATGCCGCGATACTCGCCTGCAAACTGTTCATCCTGGCAAGTGGCAAAATAGATTTCACGACGGGGATCTTCATATCCGTTCAGTATGGACTCCATCGGCGCTCCCATATAAGCTTCATTCCAAACAAGGTTTATCTCGCCCAACGGATTGGTATATCCACTCGCCGTGGAAACCGCCACCGACTCGTCCGCCTCCCGAATGACTCCGTATTCATTATCCATCGCTTTACGGAATTCCGTTTTTGCCTTCTCCGGACTGGCTACCGCAATGCGCATGGCAAGCCGCATCCTCAACGAGTTGGCAAACTTTATCCAAGAGTCATAATCACCGTCCAACAACATATCGAAACGCGCAAACTCCGAAGCTCCCGGATGCTCGACAATATAATCGGAAAGTACAGCTACAGCCGTATCAAGTTCACAGAAAAATGCATTATAGACCTCTTTCTGCGTGTCGGGCATATAACGGGCTTCGAGATCGGCAAAATGACTATACACAATAGGGCCGTAATAGTCCGTGACACGGTGCATCACTTCCACCTTCAGTATCTTGGTAATGCCGAAAAAGGCAGGCATGCGATCACGTGTGGCATTCTCCGACTGATATATCTGCGGGAAAACATACTCATAGGTATGTCCCCACATGGCGCTGTTCCATCCATCCTGCAAGTTGTAGTCCGAATTGTGCGAACCTCCATTCAGAGGCTTGGCATCGTGCATGTAACCGCTGAACATGTCGGCATTCAAATTCTGGGTCAACTGAAAAGGCCAGTTCTTCCCCTTTCCGTAGTCGTAATTGAAATAGATGCCTTGCTGGATGATTCCAAGACGGATGCCATGTTCGTTATAGTCGGCCTGCAAGTCCTCGTCCGTCACGCCGGACTTGTCCGTATTGATTTCCTTAAAGTCTCCCGTACAAGCCAGAAACACGAAAACCATGCCAATCAGTACTATAATCCTCTTCATATCAAGTCTCCCTCCCCCTCTTAAAATTCACACTTCAAAGAAAATCCCCAACTACGCGTGGTAGGCATACCGTAGACTTCAATTCCCTGGTTATCGTTGCCCGTAGAGAGTACCAGGTCAGGGTCGAAAGGCGCCTTTTTGTAGAAGAAGAACAAGTTGCGTCCCGAAAAGGACAGTTGTGCCCGCTTGAGGACTTTGGTCTTTTCCATCCAGGCAGCAGGCAGTTGGTAGCCCACGGACAGCTCACGCAGCCTGATGTTCGTGGCATCATACATATAATATTCCGTCACCCCGGCCCGTCCGCCTACAACATTCTTATAAAATCCTTTCACATTATCTATCCGGTTACCTTCAAGCATTACATAACCTTTGTCTCTGGCCCGGGCCGTGACTTCAGAAACGCCATACATATCCATATCCGCCTGCGTCTGGGACAAAATATCGCCTCCAAAGCGACAATCCACCAGAAAATAGAAAGAAAAATTCTTGTAAGACAGCATATGATTCCAGCCCAGCATCAGTTTTGGATTGGCATTGCCCACTTTCACCGTATTGCCATCACCTTCCACCAAAGGCATGCCGGTATTGTCTCCTTCCGTGCCGTAAACGATATTGCCCGCATCGTCACGTACAAAAGCTTTTCCGTAGATGTCACCGATAGAGCCCCCTTTCACCAATTTCATGGCATAACTGGACGAGAAGCTGGTAGGACCGTAAAGAAACTCCTTCAGCGCTTCGTGCAGTGAAATTATCTTGTTGCGGTTGGTGGAGAAGTTTACCTCTGTTTTCCACTTGAAATGGTTTGTCAGCAAAGGAACGGCATCCAATGAAACCTCCCACCCCACATTCTGTATATTACCCGCATTGACATAACGGTAGGCATATTTATCGCCCGACAGAGTGGGAAGCTTGAAGAACTGGTTCCGGGTATTCGTCTTATAGAAAGTGGCATTCAAACCAATGCGGTTCTTTAAAAAACGCGCTTCTATACCCGCCTCAAAGGAATGCGTCATCTCCGGTTCCATATCCTTGAACGGCGCGGCATCACTTGCCAGGAACTCTCCACCCGCCGTGATATGCGAGGAAGGATTTGTGATGAACATGGGAATATCATTGCCCACCATGCTGTATGCCCCCCTTATCTTTGCCAGTGACACCCATCGGGGTAAAGTCATCAGCTTATTGAATATCAGCGAAAATCCCACGGAGGGATAGAAGAACCCGCTTTTCTCATGAGATGTATAAGCCAGCGTGGAAGACCAGTCATTACGGGCCGACAAATCAAGATAGACAAACTCGTTGTAGCCCAGTTGTGCCGTCGCAAACAAGGACTGCAATTGGCGCCGCGCATCAATCTTCTGGTCCAGCCCAGCGGAACCATTCATGATGATATTGGCCAGATTGAACACATTGGCATATTTCAGCGAAGCTGTTTTAGAGTCATAGCGGGTGGAGTTCACTGTCTTGTCATTGATACTGGCACCGAGCGCCGCGTTGAGAGAGAATGCATCCCACTGCTTTTTCATCATCAGTATGGCGTCTCCGTAATATTGGGTTTCCTGATAGTCCATCTCGATATAACGCCCATTGGCTCCCGCTAACGCCGGAGCGGTAGAGGCATAGAACTGCTGGCGCACCTTGTCGTTAATATAGTCTACATTGCCACGGGCCTGCAGGCTTAACCAATCGTTTATCTTCAGATTGGCAGATAAGGAGACTATGACATGCATACGGTTCTCCTTGCTCAATATGCGATTGGTAATCCAGTAGGGATTCTGCTCAAAATCCTCGTAGGAGGTATGCCAATTCTGTATGTTCAGGTTTCTACCCTCATCATAAACCTCGAAGTTCTCCTTATAATAAGAAATATCCTCACCCCGTGGAAAACGGTAGAGCCCCACCAAAGGATTCATGTAGAAACCACCCACGGTAGGCTTGTTCTTCACCACCTGGCGCATCAAGTTCATACTGCCATCTAACTTCAGACGGGAATTCAACAGAACGGAAGTCTCTCTGAAAGTGAGGTTGTGCTTCGAAAGGTTATGTTTCCCAATGATGCCATGCCCCGTAGTATTAGCATAGGAGAAATAGTTCTGCAACTTCTCATTGCCGTGACTCAAGGAGATGGAAGTTATGGAGGTGACACCAGTAGAGAAGAAGTCTCTCAGATTATCGTATTCGGGAAGGTTTGCCCGTTCTCCCCAACTGTCCACACCGTCACTTACTCCATAGCGGTTCTGCATCTTGGGTAGCGCAAAAGCATTGTCGAACATTAGGCTCGTCGAGAAAGAAACACTGCGCTGCCCGTGCGACTGCCCCTTCTTTGTAGTAATCAGTATCACCCCATTGGCGGCCTGACTACCATACAAAGCTGCCGCTGGAGCTCCTTTCAGGATACTGATACTCTCTATATCCTCAGGATTCAGATTGGAAATGCCATCTCCTCCGTCACGGTTGCCGGCATTGGCCGTTCCACCTATGGCAGAGTATGCTTGCTCGGAAGTGGAGTTCAGAATGGGAACACCGTCTATCACATACAGCGGTTGGTTGTCACTCGCCACCGAGCGGATTCCACGGATACTGACTTTGGCTGAGGCTCCCAGACCGGAAGAAACCTGATTAACACGCACACCTGCCGACTTGCCGGTCAACGAAGTAATTAAGTTGGGCATTTTTACTCGCGTCAACTCCTCGTTTTTTATTAAATCTGTGGCGTAAGAAAGAGAATTTTCTTTCTTTTCGATACCCAAAGCGGTAACAATAACGTTATCCAGCTCTATCATATCTTCTCTTAGCGTGATATGAAAGGTCGAACGTCCTTCCACCTCAATATCCTGGGAAATGTAGCCGATAAACGAAACACGAAGCACTGCATTATCGGCAACCACCAGAGTGAATTTTCCTTCCGAATCCGCTATCGCACCATTGGCAGTTTCTTTCTCTTGAATAGTGGCACCGGCCAGCGGAAACCCGCTTTCATCCAGCACACGGCCACTTATCGTCACTTTAGAAAGCTGTATTTCAGAATGTCCCGGACGCTGCATACGCTCCATAAAATCCTCCGGGCAATCCGTCCATCCTATAGAAAACAGCCCTAAAATTAACGTATATAATGTAGTATATTTCATTGCATTAAATTGCCAATTACTTGCAAACTTAAGTATTTTCTCCGAATAAAAAAAGCCATAAAATCTGAGAAAAGAAACTTTTAAAATGAAAAACAGCGAAGAACTTTTGTTTATTGTGGAATATTATGTATATTAGGGGCATGTATAGCAATATAGATCTATTCAAGATAGAAACAAACCATGTGGTTCCTGCCCGGGGAAAGGTCTTGATTTCCGAACCCTTTTTGTGTGACCATATGTTTGGGCGATCCGTCATTCTACTGGTGGACCATACACATGACGGCACAATGGGACTGGTTCTGAACAAACCGCTCCCCCTATTCTTGAATGATGTGCTGAAAGACTTCGACTGCCCGGAAAACATACCTATCTATAAAGGAGGACCGCTCAGCACAGATACGTTGTTCTATCTACACACGCTCAAGGGCATTACCAGAGCATTGCCCATCGGCAAAGGCTTCTACCTGAACGGTGATTTTGAAGCCATTAAAGACTACATCATGCAGGGAAATCCCGTTAAAGGCAGAATCAGATTTTTTTTGGGGTACTCCGGCTGGGAGTACGAACAGCTGGGCCGGGAAATTGAAGAAAACACCTGGCTGGTAGGCAAAGAAAACATCAGTTCGCTAATGGACGAGGCGGCCAGCGGCACACTCTGGAAGAAGGCATTGTGCAAGCTGGGAGCAAAATATGAAATATGGTCGCGCTTCCCCCAGATTCCAACGTTCAATTAGTGCTGCGGAGAAGTTGCAACAGTACGACATCCTTATAGCACCCTCCTACGCGCCACCACTCCCTCAAAAGCCCACAACGCACAAAACCGCAGGATTCAAAAAGGCGGATACTTGCCTCATTATCCACCGAGATATGGACTATCAACTGTTTCAGATACAAGAAACTGAAAACATAGTCGCACAGCAAACGCAGCGCTTCCTTGGCATAACCATTGCCCTGATACTCCTTCCGTATGGCAATACCCACCTCTCCCCGGGCATGCATGGGAGAAAACTCTGTAATATCGATAGTGCCTATCACCGCATCATCCTCTACACGTATAATCATCATACGCAGCTGGCGGTCGGCAAACATATCGCATTCGGAATTCTCAATATATTGTTTCAAGACAAATCTGGAATAGGGTACGGTGAAGTTCGTCACATCCCAAGTCTGGGAATCATTCTCCATAGCATACATCACTTCCAGGTCTTCCGGCTCCATAGCACGGAGACGCACCCTTTCACTGCAGAAATAAGATTTATTCATATCTTCCAGTCGGTTACATTTCTTCTTCTTTATTGATATGCAGTTCTTTACGCAGGCGTCCCTCACCCGGTAGGCAGAACAGAGAAGCCGTCAGTCCTATCAGTGCACACAGTGCACCCGTACTGCTCAACATGATATAATAGGTGAAAAAGCCTGCAAGCACCGGTATGGCAAGCAATGCCAGCCGCACGCCACTCCACAGCGCATAGAGGCGGAGGGCTTCGGGAAGCGTCACTACATCTATTTTCCGGATTAATACCCATGAAAAGAGTTTCAAGGCTATGGGTACGCAAGAGGCAGCCAGCAGAATGGTTACCGTCTCAGCCATATAGGTGGCACGTACATCTCCGGCATACATACCTACCCATCCGCCTCCGGTTTCTCCAAGTAGAACGAGCAGGATGGGAAGCATCCAGAAATAGGCAAAAGTTGTTCGGACACGCGCTGCGGTCTTCTTTATTTGTTCTTCCATTTAGTAAATTGATAGTGGATAATGAATAATTGATAATGGCCCAAACAATCAGGCAGTTCCGGAAAATGGAGTGCGGTTCACAATACTGCGTCCCAGAGTCACTTCAT
The DNA here is from genome assembly GCF_003436255.1 of Bacteroides sp. D20. NCBI lineage: Bacteria > Pseudomonadati > Bacteroidota > Bacteroidia > Bacteroidales > Bacteroidaceae > Bacteroides > Bacteroides sp. D20. The sequence continues at coordinate 173,225 of NZ_QSOO01000009.1, forward strand.
CCGTATACTCCAATTCGTCACCGATGGAAATGCCACGGGCTATGACAGAGAGCTTCACGCCCAGTTTTTCCAGCTTGCGGTAGATATAAAAGTTGGTGGTATCTCCCTCCATCGTCGTGCTCAGCGCAAGAATCACTTCATTGATGCCGCCGGCGGCTACCCGCTGCACAAGGCTTTCTATCTGCAAGTCTCCGGGGCCAATGCCATCCATCGGCGAGATGACACCTCCCAGCACGTGATACAAACCACGGAACTGTTGTGTGGCTTCCACAGCCATCACATCGCGGATGTTCTCTACCACACAAACCACAGAGGCGTCCCGTTGCGGACTGGAACAGATGCAGCACGTCTCCGTATCTGATATATTATGGCATACCTTGCAATATTTCACTTCATGCTTCAGCGTCACGATGGCATTGCCGAACGCTTCCACCACTGCCGTATCCTGGCGGAGCAGGTGAAGAACCAGCCTCATAGCCGTCTTGCGTCCCACTCCGGGCAACTTGGCAAACTCATTTACCGCCTTCTCCAATAATGTAGAGGGAAACTGTCCATTCATACTTAAAATTCTCCTATTGACCACAAAGATAGTGCAAACCGAATGCAGAATAAAATGAACTCGTTCATTTTTTATGCTGAGGTGCAGCCTATCTTCGCTTTCTGGACAAAGATAGTGCAAACTTATGAAATTAGTGCTACCTTTGCCACACGTAAAACCCCAAAAAGGCAACAAAATGGATATTACAAACGCTGAATTCGTCATCAGTAACACAGACGTGCGGAAATGCCCCGCCGGTACATTTCCCGAATATGCTTTCATCGGACGCTCCAACGTAGGAAAATCCAGTCTCATCAATATGCTGACCGGGAGAAAAGGGCTTGCCATGACCTCTGCCACACCGGGAAAGACCATGCTCATCAACCATTTCCTCATCAACAAGAGTTGGTACATTGTAGACCTTCCGGGATACGGCTACGCCAAACGGGGACAGAAAGGGCAGGAACAAATCAAACGTATTATAGAAAGTTATATACTGCAACGCGAACAGATGACTTGTCTGTTTGTTCTTATAGATAGCCGGCTGGCTCCCCAAGCCATCGACCTCGAGTTTACGGAATGGCTGGGCGAGAACGGTGTACCCTTTGCCATCGTCTTCACAAAGGCCGACAAACTGAAAGGCGGCAGACTGAACACCCACATCAACGAATACCTGGAACAGTTGAAGGAACAATGGGAAGAGCTGCCCCCCTACTTCATCACCTCTTCTGAAAACCGCATGGGACGGAAAGAGTTGCTGGACTATATCGAAAGTATCAACAAAAGCCTGAATAGCAAACAATAGACATAAGTAAAATGAAAAGATTAGTTTTTTGGCAACTGTTTGTTGCCGCACTACTGCTGACCGGCAATAGTCACGCACAATCCATCAAGGATTTGTTCAACAAAGAAAATATAGAGAAGGCGGTAAATGCCGTGACCGGCAAGTCAACAGCGGATATGACCGGCACTTGGTCGTATACCGGCTCCGCCATTGAATTCGAATCGGACAACCTGCTGCAGAAAGCCGGCGGTGCCGTTGCCGCCACAGCCGCAGAAAAGAAACTGGACGAACAGCTTGCCAAAGTAGGCATCAAAGCCGGGCAAATGTCATTCACATTCAACGCCGACAGCACATTCAGCGCCAAAGTAGGGCAAAAGAGCATGAAGGGAAGCTACTCCTACGATGCATCCACCCAAAAGGTCAACTTGAAATTCGCCAAGCTGATAGGTATGAATGCCAAGGTCAACGCTACCTCCACAACTATGGACCTGCTGTTCGAATCGGACAAGCTACTGAAACTGATAACCTTCCTCTCCAGCAAAAGCAGCAACTCCACTCTGAAGAGTATCGGCTCGCTGGCCAACAGCTACGACGGAATGATACTCGGATTCTCATTACAGAAACTGTAACAACAACTTCCATACAACAAAAAAATCCCGCAAGCACCGAACAATGCTTGCGGGATTTTTTTATCTGAAAAGAGCGGAAAACGAGACTCGAACTCGCGACCCTAACCTTGGCAAGGTTATGCTCTACCAACTGAGCTATTTCCGCATGGGATGACTCTCCTTTTTTGAGGAGTAAAGTGCCCAGAACAGGACTCGAACCTGCATGCCTCTCGACACACGCACCTGAAACGTGCGCGTCTACCAATTCCGCCACCTGGGCATAAGTCATCTTCAATACATCTGAAAGAGCGGAAAACGAGACTCGAACTCGCGACCCTAACCTTGGCAAGGTTATGCTCTACCAACTGAGCTATTTCCGCAATGTATAAAAGCGTGAAGAGAAGGAGACTCGAACTCCCACGACATAATTGTCACTACCCCCTCAAAGTAGCGCGTCTACCAATTCCGCCACCTCTCCAACTTACTTTCAACAATTCAAAGAACCGACTGCTTTACCTTGGTGCCCAGAACAGGACTCGAACCTGCATGCCTCTCGACACACGCACCTGAAACGTGCGCGTCTACCAATTCCGCCACCTGGGCATAGGTAATTGCAATCTAAACTGCGTTGAGCGGAAAACGAGACTCGAACTCGCGACCCTAACCTTGGCAAGGTTATGCTCTACCAACTGAGCTATTTCCGCGATTGCGGATGCAAAGGTAGATATTTTCCTTAAACCTGCAAACATTCCGCAGACTTTTTTCACACAGAAAAGTGTACATTTTCGCCAGGCATACAAGCAGACTTTTGATTATCAACTCATTCGCCCACGATAATCTTCATAAGAAAATTGCTTGAAAACTTCAGCTTTTCCTTCTTTTGTCCACATTGCAATGGCCGGATGGTGAATTCCATTGAACATATTCGTCTTTACAGTGGTGTAATGTATCATGTCCTCAAAGACGATTCTCTCCCCTATCTGCAGCTCATGGTCGAAACTCCACAGTCCCATATAGTCGCCGCTCAAGCAGGAGTTTCCTCCAAGGCGATAGACGTAAGGGCCCGCATCGCCCATCTCCGCTCCACGCACTGCAGGCTGATAGGGCATCTCCAGACAATCCGGCATGTGGCACGTAAAGCTAACGTTGAGAATGGCGGTACGAATGCCGCGGTTTTCCACGATGTCCACTATCTCCGAGCTCAGCACACCGGTCTGCCAAGTAAAAGCGGAACCGGGCTCAAGAATGATTTGAAGATGTGGATAGCGCCCCTTCAAGCCCTGCAACAGACGGACAAGATGCTCTACATCATAATCCTTACGCGTCATCAGATGCCCGCCTCCTAAATTCAACCACTTAATCTGTGAGAACCAGCGGGAGAATTTTCCTTCCAAGTGCTCCAATGTGTGTTCCAGCTCGTAGGAAGAAGACTCGCAGTGACAATGACAGTGAAAACCTTCAATACCCGCCGGAAGTTCTTCGGGAAGCGGGTCGGCCATTACACCGAAGCGGGTACCGGGTGCGCAGGGATTATAAAGCTCCGTTTCCACCTCAGAGTATTCAGGATTGATACGGATACCGCAGGAAATGCCGCTTCCCTCCGCCACCACTACCGGATAAAAGCGGTGGAACTGCGAAAGCGAATTGAAAGTAATATGGCTGCTGCACCGCATTATCTCCGGAAAATCGGCCTCGGTATAGGCAGGCGAGTACGTATGTGCCTTACTTCCGAACTCCTCCAATGCCAGACGGGCTTCGTAGACGGAACTTGCCGTAGAGTGGTCTATATACTCCCTGAAAATGGGAAAGGAACGCCACATGGCAAATGATTTGAAAGCGAGGATTATCTCCACACCTGCGCGGTCGGCCACACTTTTTATCAGTGCGAGGTTCTTTCTCAGCAATCCTTCTTCCATAATATAGCAGGGAGAAGGGAAAAGGGAAAAGTCTTTATTTGTCATTCTTCTATCTATATTTACTATTCTAAATTGTCCGTATGTATCGTTCTAACTGTCTTTTTTTAAGATACCACGGTCCTACACTTATACCATCATCCTCTTACAAATATCCCGTTTTTGTGTGAGACAAAAGATGCGACTATCCTATGACAGCACTTTGAAACGCGCGAAGCGCAGCAAAAGTTGTTTGTCTCCCGCATTCTTGAAGCGGATGGTGGCTTTCGCATTGTCTCCTTCGCCCTCCACTTTCAAAACTTCACCCAGGCCGAAACGTTCGTGCTCTATCAGTTGTCCCTGCTGTACACAGTTGGCAGACCCGCCGGCAGAAGGCGATGTACTTGCCGTATTTGCAGAAGGCGCCACCCGTTTCAAATTACGTGGAACGGTCGGCGCAATAATCTGCTGTTTCGGTCGTACAGACACACGTTCTTTTCCTCCATACGGAGCATCTTCCCTATCAGGCGCAAAGCCTCTGGCGTTCTCCCTGCGGAAAGCGGCGGCTTCCTCCTCTACCCTGCGGAACATTCCCGCATCCTGAGGCAGACGCAGGAAACGTATATCTATATCCTTCAGGAAACGGCTGGGACTGCCGAACTCCATCTTGCCATACCGGAAACGTGTCTTTGCATACGACAGGAAACAGTGTTCTTCGGCACGTGTGATGGCTACATAAAACAGCCGCCGTTCTTCCTCCAATGCCCGGGGAGAGTCACCCACCATGCCGCTGGGAAAAAGATTCTCCTCCATCCCCACTACAAACACATTCTTGAACTCCAATCCCTTGGCCGAATGTACAGTCATCAGGGTTATCTTCTCATCGTCCCCATCCTTATCCGAATCCTGGTCGGTAAGAAGGGAAACTTCCGAAAGGAAGTCACCCAACAACACGTTCGGGTTTCCTTCCTCCTGCCGTTGGGCACAAAAATCACTCATACCGTTCACCAGCTCCTCTATATTCTCCTTACGGCTCAGATTCTCGGGAGAGTTGTCCTGACACACATCATTGATGATGCCCGATTGGCGAATAATGTCGGCACCGATCTCGTAGGCATTCTTCTCCGCAGCATCTGTGATAAAGGCAGATATAAGTTCGCGGAATACCTGCAACTTTCCCACCGTACCTTTATTGAAGTTCAAGCCATACGCCAACGGCTCACAAAGCACGGTCCACAAACTTACATTGTGCCCGGTGGCGGCAGCAATGATTTTTCCCACTGTCGTATCTCCGATACCCCGTGCAGGATAATTGATAATACGTTTGAAAGCCTCTTCATCATTGGGATTCACTATCAGACGGAAGTAAGCAATAACATCTTTGATTTCCTTGCGTTGATAGAACGACAAGCCTCCGTAAATACGGTAAGGCATACTGCGTTTGCGCATGGCTTCCTCAAAGATACGGCTCTGCGCATTGGTACGGTAGAGTATCGCAAAATCAGAGTAGGCATAGCGCTTTTCACGCCGCAGTTCAGCTATCTTATTCACCACAATATCCCCTTCTTCCACATCACTGTATGCCTGGTACACACCAATGGCCTCTCCCTTCTCCTTTTCCGAGAACACTTCCTTGCGTATCTGCCACTGGTTCTTTTCTATCAGGCTGTTGGCCGCGCGGACAATGGTCTGGGTGGAACGGTAATTCTGCTCCAGCTTGAAGACCTTCGTATCGGGATATACTTTCGTAAAGTAGAGAATATTGTCAATATCGGCACCACGGAAGGAGTAAATACTCTGTGCATCATCCCCCACCACACAGACATGCTGATGGTTCTTGGCAAGTTGCAGCACGATGCTGTGCTGTGCAAAATTGGTATCCTGATACTCATCCACCAGAATGTAACGGAACTGCTCCTGATAACGTGCCAACACCTCGGGGTGGTCTCGGAACAGCAGGAATGTGTAGAACAGCAAATCGTCGAAGTCCATCGCATCCGCCCGCCGGCAACGCTCCCAATATCTCTGGTAGATGTCGCGAAGCGCCGGAACCTTGGCAGCACGGTCTCCTTCGTAAGCCTCCTTGTTGTTGGCATAGCCTGCCGGAGAAACCAGATGATTCTTGGCATTCGAGATACGCGCCTGCACCATCCCCGGCTTGTACACTTTCTCATCCAGCCCCATTTCCTTGATAATGGAACGTATCAAGCTTTTACTGTCTGCCGTATCGTAAATGGTAAACTGCGAAGTGAAGCCGATATGCCCGGCCTCGACATGCAGAATGCGCAGGAACATGGAGTGAAAGGTTCCCATCCACAGATGGCGCGCCCTCTCCGGCCCCATCTGACGGGCTATACGCTCCTTCATTTCGCGCGCCGCCTTGTTGGTAAAGGTCAATGCCAGAATGTTCCAAGGCTGGTAGCCATTCTCCAGCAGATAAGCAATCTTGTAGGTCAGCACGCGCGTCTTTCCCGAACCGGCACCGGCTATCACCAGTGACGGACCGTCATTGTATAACACCGCGTTCCGTTGTCCTTCGTTCAGTTCCTCTATATAATCGGGCATATCCGTATAATCTTAAAATGATGATATTTTTCCTTCCTTTGTTTTTACGGAGGCAAAGATAAAAAAAGCTTCGGAGACGTACGAACATTTCTATAGGTTATAGTGTTTATATAGTAAAGTTCCAAAATTAAATAATTGAAACTTATGAATACAATATTAACGATTTTAATGATAACAGTTATGACTTACGAAATGCCAAAACTTCCCTACACTAACAATGCACTGGAACCTGTAATCAGTCAGCAAACCATAGATTACCACTACGGTAAACATCTGCAAACCTACGTGAACAACCTCAACAACCTCGTTCCGGGAACGGAATTTGAAGGCAAAGACCTGGTAACCATTGTTGCCACAGCACCGGACGGTGCCATCTTCAACAATGCAGGACAAGTGTTGAACCACACATTATACTTCTTACAGTTTGCTCCGAAGCCTGCCCACAGCGAGCCTACCGGCAAGCTGGCAGAAGCCATCAAACGCGACTTCGGCAGCTTTGAGAATTTCAAGAAGGAATTCAACGCGGCAGCTGTCGGCTTGTTCGGCTCCGGATGGGCTTGGTTGTCTGCCGACAAGAACGGCAAACTCCACATCACCAAAGAAGCCAACGGTAGCAATCCGGTACGCGCCGGTCTTGTTCCGCTACTCGGATTCGACGTGTGGGAACATGCCTACTATCTTGATTACCAGAACCGCCGTGCCGACCATGTGAACGAACTGTGGAGCATCATCGACTGGGATGTAGTAGGTAAAAGACTGAAATAAGCAACAAGGTCCCACTAAACATGTTAATGACGCATTCTTGAGCAACTAAGGTTCAAGAATGCGTTTTCTTGTTTAAAATAGCCATCTAACATATTTTAAAGAAATTCTTTGGCTTCTACCATAAGTATTCATTAACTTTGCTAAACTTAAAAGTTAAACAAAAGAAATGAAACTCATCGTAGTAACAGCACCCACATTTTTTGTGGAAGAAGACAAGATTATCACGGCACTATTCGAAGAGGGGCTGGATATTCTACATCTGAGGAAGCCGGAAACTCCCGCCATGTATTCAGAACGGCTTTTAACGCTGATACCCGAAAAATACCATAAGCGCATCATTACCCATGAGCACTTCTACCTGCAGGAAGAGTTCAGCCTGATGGGGATTCATCTAAACACCCGCAATCCCAAAGAGCCCCACGACTATTCGGGCCACATCAGTTGCACCTGCCATTCACTGGACGAAGTGCAGAACAAGAAGCATTTCTATGACTATCTGTTCCTAAGCCCGATATATAATTGCATCACAAAGTCCGGAGTCACGTCCGGCTTCACAGCCGAAGAGTTGCGGCAAGCAGGAAAAAGTAAGGTCATAGACAGTAGAGTCATGGCTTTGGGAGGCATTACTCCCGACAACATACTGGAGATTAAGGATTACGGATTCGGTGGTGCCGTTGTAATGGGTGACTTATGGAATAAATTCAATGCCTGCACCGACCGCGATTATCTGGAAGTAATCCGCCACTTCAAGAAGTTGAAGAAAATGGCTGATTGAGCCTTCTTGGACTGGCAAATCAAAATTTACCGTACTCTTTGTATTCAATACCGGCAGGCAACGTGAAATAGAAGGTGGAGCCTTCCCCTTTCTTAGACTCCACACCGATACCTCCCCCATAGTGCTCCACAATAGATTTGGTGATGGAAAGCCCCAACCCCGTACCTTTGATATTGTAGTTCATCTTCACAAACCGTTCAAAGATGGCATGTCTTCCCACTTCATCGATACCACAGCCTGTATCTGCCACATAAAAATAGAAGTTATGGTTGCTCAATCTCCTGCAACCGATTTTCACACTGCCCATCTCCGTAAACTTCAAGGCGTTCCTCACCAAGTTACCTATGACTTGGGCAAAACGCACGCGGTCTACCACCAAACGGCATTGAGGCAGCCGTTCTACAAACTCCACCTGAATGCCCGTGGGATGCGAGCGCATATTCTCCGTCGTACAGACTTCATCAATCAGCGCGTTTACATCCACTTCTCCATCGTTATATTCCAGAGTATTTGCCTCAATCTTCGAATAGTCCAGCAAGTCATTGACCAGTTGCAGCAGCGAGTCCTTGTTATCATTAATCTCCTTCAGAAAAGCCATACGGGTTTCTCTGTCCAAATTATCCATTTCGGCAAGCATAGTTGTAAAGCCTACAATGGCATTCAAAGGAGTACGAATTTCGTGAGTCATATTAGCGATGAAAGCATTCTTCAGCTGGTTGGATTCTTCGGCAACCTCATTGATGCGCTGCAACGTCTTCAACCTTTTGCTCTTGCTGATGGAAATGATTATCATGATGACCAAAAGCAGAATGACAATTATCCCAAAACTATATACCAATGCTTCATTATTCTGATAGAAGTCATTCGTCCAAACATCGTATGCTGCCGTAATTGTCAATATCATCGTTTTTTGCTTGCTTATTGGAAACTATAAAATTATGGGAAGCAAATATACTAAAGAAAATACAAATAAATTAATAGAAACTACAGTTTTTTCCAACAAAATAGGCCGCATGCCATTACCAAGTAAAGCATGCAGCCCATAAATGTCATTATTCAGTATTATTGAAATCAGCCTTCAATGGCAGCCTGCGCCACTTTAATATTATATTGACAATCAGTTATCTAAATGCTTAGGGAAAACAAATGGAAAACGCTTGTCTTACCTATATAAATTAAAGAAGCTGATTTCTTAGAGATTTTCCTCTACTGCAGCTTGCGCGTCTTTAATACTATATTGATTTTCTTTTATTTACAGATAGAGAGTAAACAATTAGAAAACAATCTGTTAGTATCAAGACTTTCTCTTCTAAGAATCAAGCTATGGCTACTATATTATTTTTATAAATGGTGAACACCGTTAATGGTAAAGTCTTATTCTACTACATGCAAATGGCCATTACCATTCTTTTAAAATTACATGTCTTTTCTCCTTTCTTTTAATAGTTCAATAATTATATCTTTATCCTTCAGGTTTGAATCAAGACGTAAAATCTGTGAGTTCAGACTTTCTATCTGCTCTTTCAGAAGCTTGATTGTTTCCCTCAGGTTTTCTGTTTCTTTCTTTTCGCTGGATAACTGTACGGCCAGTTCCGCATCGCCTATCAGATTATTTGCATTTCCGTCTAATGCAACGGCAGCAAGGTGTGCCGATATATTATGCTGTCTCGGACAGAAAAGGGAAAAGAAATTGAAGTCCAATGCTTCGCTGACTTTAATAAGTCTGTTTGTCTCCATAGTCTCCCTTTCCAGTATGCGGTTTATGTGCTGCTGCGGTACACCTATTTTACGCCCAAGCTCAGATTTGCTCAATCCAAGCTCGTTGCGTCTTTTGTCGATAGCCTGACCTACATGCACGTGTTTTATGTCATTATCCATGCGATTCCTTCAATAAATACATCTTAAACAATAAATCATCAAACAAATATTTGGTTATATAAACCATTTTATGTTACTTTGTGGTGTAACCTATTCATTTGGTGAATACAAAGTTAAACATTAAATATTAAACATCCAACAATTATGTCTGAAAACTTAGAAAAAATCCGTCCGGCACTTGTTGCCCTTGAAGTAGGTGAATCCGTTTCATTCCCCATTTCACGTTTGAAAAGCGTCCGTACACAGGCCTCAGAGCTTGGTGCCATCTATAACCGTCAGTTCAAGACCAGGACTGACAGGGAAAACCAAACCATCACGGTCAAACGAACAGTATAGAAACCAAATCAGGTTTATATGAAGATATTACAGTTTCTGGACCATCTTATACCATACGAAACATTCCTGAATGACCTCTCCTCCAGAATTGTCAGGCAATTGAAAGCCGATAAGGATGATCCTGAATTCATCAGCCAGAGGAAGGCATACGAACTGTTTGGCCGCAGGAATGTAGAAAGGTGGAAACGCCAGGGAAAGGTGGTTTCCTATAAAAGACCGGGTAAGGTGGAATACCGCACAGCAGACCTCAGGCTTCTGCAGCGTACCACCCAGGACTATTTTGATGAAAGTCAGCCGAAACTGGCAGAAAAACTGGTCAAGAAAGATAAATGATAAACATATTATGGCTAATACTCCAATATTGATAAACTTTATTTGTTTAGTTTAGCCGTGATACTCTATGAAATATAAAGAAAGCAATTATAGTAGGTATAGGAATGTGCGTCAGTAACCTTTGTTCACCAGCTTAACAATAAAGCCGGACAGATGTTTGTATCGCACATTCATAATGATTTTATAATAATGAAAGAAATCAGACCAGCGTGCGATCCAAACGGTGTCTATTCAGTCAAGCGCACCTGTGCTGAACTCGGTATCAGCAACAAGACACTCAAAAAATACAGAGATAACGGATATATCCAACCGCTTAATCCTAATAATGTCAGCCGTCCGAAATACTCCGGCCAGTCAATAATCGATTGTTGGAACCTGCTCAGTACGTTATGATAAGCGAAACAACCATACGGAAAGTAAGGGAACTTGCCATAGAAGACGTACTCAGTCCTTATGTCAGACTGTCCAGAAAAGGTTCAACACTGATGGGACTTTGTCCTTTTCATTCCGAAAAGACCGGTTCCTTTGCCGTTACCCCAAGCAAGAATCTCTTCCACTGTTTCAGTTGTAATCGTGGTGGTGATTCCATTACGTTTATAATGGAAAAGGAAAACCTTTCCTTCTGTGCCGCCGTGGAATTTATCGCCAGAAACCATAATATTCCGGTAGAATACATCAGTGAAGAGCGCAGTGAGGAACAGATGGCCGAAGCCAGGCACCGGGAATCACTTCTGACAGTTCTCGATACAGTCCAGAGCTTCTTCCTTCAATGCCTCAGAGCAACAGACAAGGAAGAAAGCCTTGATGCCAGGGCCTACGCATACAGCCGGTGGCATGAGGAGTTCTGTGCCTTTGCCGGAATAGGCTATGCACCTAAGGACGGCCAAACCTTCATGGATTTCTGCAGAAGTAAAGCATTGAGTGAAGAACTATTGTACGAACTAGGCATGTTCAAGCGTGGCGAGGACGGAAACACATACGCCATGTTCCGACAGCGTATCATGATTCCCGTGAGAAACAGATGGGGACGCATCATTGCCTATACTGCCAGATACATCGGAGACAACAGGAAAGCTCCCAAGTATATCAACTCGGCAACAAGCATGATTTACTCCAAGGGAGAAACAGTATTCGGCATTGACCGTGCCGCCAGACTGCGTGATGCCGACTATTATATCATTGTGGAAGGTGCTCCTGATGTCCTGAGAATGCAGTCAATTGGATACGACAATACAGTAGCGTCACTTGGAACAGCATGGAGTAACAGCCAGTTTGAGCAGCTGAAGAAATATGTATCCTCACTCTGTTTCATTCCTGATTCGGATATTGCGGAAGGCAAACCATACGGACCGGGATTTGAGGCGGTGATGACCAACGGAGCTGCAGCCATAAGAAAAGGATTCCATGTAACAGTCAGGGAACTTCCTTTTGCAGAAATACCATCCGAGACAGAAGGAGAAGTACAATATGCAAAGAATGATGCCGACAGCTATATTCGCAGCAGGGAGGATTATACCTCACTTCAGGAAAAGCATTTTATCATCTGGTTGGCACAGAAACGTTTTCTGGTAGCCGGTTCCATGGTAGAGGAAAGAAAATGTGTTGCGGAAATAGCAGACCTGTTGCGCTATATAAAAGACCAGCTGGTATATGACCAGTGCATAGAACAACTTTCCAGACTGCACGGCAAGGTAAAGCTATGGCGTGATGCCGTTACCCAGGCACGTGGGGAAGCCAGGAGAAGGAACGACAAACCTGCGGCCATGAACGAGATGCAGCGTGAAGCTGAACTGCTGCGCCAGTTCGGTCTGTTCGTCAGGGAAAACTGTTACTACTCCATCGGTGAAGATGATGATGAGCCGTCAAGAATCTCCAACTTCATCATGGAACCGCTATTCCATATCGAGGATGAGATAAACGGAACCAGAATCTTCCGTATGAGGAATATGTACAATGTATGCAGGGTCATAGAACTGAAGGAGTCAGAACTCTGCTCACTGAGCAACTTCCAGCAGAAGGTCGGCTCACAGGGCAATTATGTATGGCTGGCCAAGATAGACAAACTCAACCGTGTAAAGGAATACCTGTATTCAAAGACCGATACGGCAGAACGTATCAGAAAGCTCGGCTGGAATGCGGCTGAAGGATTTTTCGCTTTCGGTAACGGCATATTCCTTGCAGGTACATTCAATACCGTTGATGATTTGGGTATAGTCCGTGGTATCAATGGCAAGGCCTTCTATATACCGGCCACTTCAAAAATCTATCTAAACAATCCGGAGATATTCCAGTTTGAAAGACTCATGGTACATGAGAACCGTAACGGGATAAAACTGTATGATTACGTAAAAAGACTGATGGAAGTATTCGGTGAGAATGCAAGCGTAGCTTTCTGTTACCTGCTTGCCACCCTCTTCCGTGACATCATATTCAGACGCACCCGACACTTTCCCATCCTGAACCTTTTCGGTGAGAAAGGAACCGGTAAGACAACCCTGGCTGTTTCCCTCCAGTCCTTCTTCCTGCACGGAGTTGATCCGCCCAATCTCGGTGTAACTTCCGTACCGGCCATGAACGACCGTGTATCACAGGCAGTCAATACACTTGCCGTACTTGACGAATACAAGAACGACCTCGACATACGCAAGATAGCCTATCTGAAAGGACTTTGGGGCGGTGGCGGTCAGACCAAGAAGAATACGAATACGGACGGGATGGCAGCACAGACCATTGTCACAACAGGTGTAGCCCTTTGCGGTCAGGACAAGCCGACACAGGATATGGCACTCTATACCCGTGTCATCTTCCTTGCCTTTTCAAAGACATCATTCAACCAGAAAGAGAAAAGAGTCTATGAAGACCTCGTATCAGTCTGCAACATGGGACTTACCCACCTCACCCTGGAGATACTGGGACACCGGGAACTGTTTGAAAAGAACTTTCCGGAAATATACTCCATCACCAAGCGTGAGCTGGCTGCGAAATTGGAAAATGAAACTATCCATGACCGTATATTCGGGAACTGGGTTATTCCACTGGCCACTTTCAGAACACTGGAGACAGTCATTGACGTGCCTTTCAGTTATGCGGAGCTTTTTGAAATAGCAGTCAAAGGAATACGCAACCAGAATGAGTTGGCACAGGAAAGTTCGGAGATAGCGGACTTCTGGAGTATGCTTCAGGGATTCCAGACTTCAGGGAAATGTATCGAGAAGGCACATTATCGTATAAGGTATATGAAATCTTTCCGTCCGTTGTCGGTAAAGGAAGATATAGAGTTTAAGGAAGCACGCCCTATTCTCTATCTGAACACGGCAGCCGTGGCATCACTGTTCAACAGCCGGAATGCAGGTTCAACTTCCAACCGTTCAAACTGGTCCACCATCATGTCTTACCTGAAATCCCATGCTTCATATTTGGGGTTGAAGCAGGACAGATTCACCATACTTCTGCCAAGCGGACTTCCTGACTATACCATCGACATTGTAAATGGAGAGCAGGTGAAGAAAGTAAAGGTAAACCGACCAAAGGCTTTATGCTTTGATTATCTCCAACTGAAAGAGACTTTCGGGCTGGATCTTGAAACTGAGGTTGTAGCAGAAAACCAGGAGGAAATACCAACGGAAAGCAATGCTATAGACCTGCAACAGCTCAAACAGAATGAACTGCCTTTTGTATAAACTCATCTTAAAAGACTCAATGAAATTCATGGACAAGAATTTAAAACTGAAATTGCGAAGAAAATTCGCGAAAAACGAAGAAAAAACTTTGAATAGAAAATTTAAAAGGCTATTTTTGTGGAAAAGATGCAAGAATATGATATTAAATTTAGAAATTAAGAATTACCGTTCATTTAAGGATGTATGTTCCTTTACGACAGAGCCGACTTCTTCAAAGGCTAAGGTCGATAATATATGTGAAGTTGAGACCAATGCAGAAGGATTAAAGAAGGCTTTGAAAATCTCTTTGATTTATGGAGCAAATGCTTCAGGTAAGACTAATATCATAAAGTTTTTATACAGGTTCAGACGATGGGTCCATAATCTTGACAACAGGGTTGGTGATGATATTCCATTGTATCAGCCGTTCAAATTTGACAATGCCACGTCTGATGCACCGATAGGTTTTTCAATGGAGTTTATAACTCAGAAAATCAGATATAAATATGAAGTCAGTTTTACCAGATTGCAGATAGAGTCAGAATCGCTGATTTATTATCCAAATGGTAAACAGACACAACTTTATGAACGCACTTTGCTTTCAGAAGATAAAGAATCAGATACTATTAAATTCGGATCAAGCCTTTCTTCTTCAAAGCCTTTCAATGTATTCAAGAACCAGTTGCTGATTTCCAAGTTTCTGAAGGATACACCATGCGAACCGATAACAAATGCCGCAAAATATCTGGCAGATATGATAGTTTCCAACGGCTATCATGAAGATACCATGTTGGGTGAAGATAAGGAAATGGTCAGATGGCTTTATTCACGTCCTGAAAACAAGAAACTGCTTGCTGAATTTCTGGCATTTGCGGATACCGGTATGGCCGGGTTCCAGCTGGAAAAGCGCAGTGACGGCGTTGAAGTTACAAGCCAGCATGGTCTATATAATGATGGTGAGAATTTGGGCAAAACAGCAGACTTGCCTTTAAAAGAAGAATCTTTTGGTACTAGATCACTTTTCCTTATAGGCTGTTATATATTACAGGCACTGCAGAATGGAAGTCCGTTTTTTATAGATGAAATGGATTCCGGGCTGCATTCCTACATAACACAGCTCATTGTGGACATCTTCAGAAATGAAAGAATAAACAGAAATAATGCCCAATTGATCTTTACAACCCATGATGTGAATCTGCTTGACCAGAATACTATCCGTAAAGACCAGGTATGGTTTACAGAAAAGAATGAGCAGGGAGTATCAGAAATATTCTCTCTTTCCGATTTTGAGGACGTAAGAGAGGATACATTGTTTGCCAAATGGTATTTGAACAATAAGTTTGGAGGTGTTCCTTCATTAAAACCACTGGAGAAACTGTTTGTAGACTATGGCAAGAACGAGTGAAAATAAACGTCATAGTAAGTATGTCATAAGAATAGTGTGTGAAGGCGATAAGACCGAACCATTGTTCTTTACAGACTTGTGTGACCAGTTTTATGGTGACAGCAAGGATTTTGATGTACGTACAATTCCTCAGCCTAATATACCGGTTGAAGATGCTGAAGCGGATTCTTCCAGAGGAAGCTATAAAGGGAAGAAACGTAAAGTCAAGTCAGGTGGACAGAAAGATGTTGCTGAAGATGAAGTTATTACCGGTGTTCCACCATTAAAATGGGTGTTGTATGCAAGAAAAATCATGTCTGAAGGAGTGGATGAATCCTGGGCAGTATATGATAAGGACGAACATCCTAAACATGAGGAAGCCATGGCCGAAGCCAATAAGATAATAGATGGCAAAAAGGTAAATATTGCTTTTTCAAGTCGTAGTTTTGAATATTATTTGCTGCTTCATTTTGAGTACCTGTATTACGGTTTTGAAGCAACGGAATGCGGCGAGAGAATAAAAGGCAAAAAGCAGATATACGAATGTGGTACTGGTAAGAATCCTGATAAGGATTGTGACGGTAAGAAATGTATCAACGGATATGCGAGGAAACACGGATACTGGATGGAAAGCAAATCATCAGTTTCTACCTTTCCGCTGGTTAAGGACAAATTACTGAAAGGCATGATCAATGCATGTCGGTTGAGAACGGAAAGTGACTCAAAAACCGATGAACCGATTTATAAACGCAATCCTTATACGAATGTAGATATTCTTGTTGGTAGACTGATAGGAAAAGAAACGGTAAGCTATGGTACTACATATACCTTCAGAGACTATGGCTCTGACTGGTCTGTAAGACTTGACGAGAGAGGCTTAAACCTGACAAACAACAAGAATGGTTCTGAAATATTTCAAAGAGGGATGTTTATGATATATGATTGGGAGAAAAATACCAGAAAGGAACTAAATGAGAAGGTGCTGCTGTTGGGTTCCGGAGAAACTGATTTGTTGTCCTGTACTCTAACTGATATCCAAGTTATATCTATTAAGGTTAGTCATGAAAAAGAGGTCCTATTGTTACCTAACTTTATTATTTAAGTAATTAATATACAATTATATAAGCTCTTCTAAAAAAATGATATAATTATATACTTTATAGATAAGAGTGTTTCATTGTTCTAAAGTAATGGTTACATTTGTGTTTATATTGTTTTTGTTCAAACGATTTATGTAAATTATTTAATTCTATATTGAATTGTTTTATATTTAATAAGAGCAAATACTTAGTATTGGACGGGAATTTGAAAAAATAATCATTAACTTTGTATAAAACTTAAATGTATTAATTGTTATGTGTGATATTGAAAATAGAAATATAGAAACTGAAATAATTATTGATAATCAATCAGATAGTGAAGATATACAAAATATAGATATTTCTGATGTTGTTGTATATGCTAGGGATTGGACTATAGAAACAATATTTAATCAGATTAATATTGGTAATATAGATCTTAATCCAAAATTTCAAAGAAGAAATGCTTGGAACGATGATAAAAGAAGTAAACTTATAGAATCTATAATAATGGGGTATCCGGTTCCTGAGATTGTTCTAGCTGAGAATCCTAATAAAAAACGTTCTTTTATTGTTATAGATGGAAAACAGAGATTGCTTACGCTTGCAGGATTTATTGATAACGAAAAGTATAAGTATTGGGATAGACCAGTACTGAAGGGACTTAAGGTATTAAAAGAGTTAAACAGAACAAAATATATAGATTTAGATGATAAATCTAAACGTGAATTTGATAACTCTTCATTGCGCTGTACTGTTATAACGAATTTCAAGGATATTCAAATTTTATATGATATTTTTTACCGACTTAATTCAGGTTCTGAATCTTTGTCTACTCAAGAATTAAGACAAGCTCTTAATAGAGGGAAATTTGCTGATTATCTAGTAGAAATTACAAATACATTGCAACCCATTCATTCCGTAATGAATTTATCTGAACCTGATAAAAGATTTAGGGATATTGAAATTCTATTAAGACTTTTTGCTTTTATAAAGTATCCCAAGGAATACAAAGGTAATTTAAAAAGGTTTTTGGATGAAAAGATGGGTGAAATAAATAGCAAATGGGCAGAAATTGATTCTGAAATAATGGATCAATATGAGAAAATAAATTCTACAATTAATTTACTTAAAGATATATTTGGAGACTATAAATTTATTGGTCGAAAATATGATGAAAATGATTTTTCTAATAGATTTAATAAAGTCTTATTTGAAGTGGAAGTTTTTTATTTTCTGCATTTGGATGATAAAATTATCGAACATAAACAAAACTTCATTGATGCATTTAAGGAACTTTGTTTAGAAGATATTGATTTTAGATCTTCTATTGAAAGTTCTACAAAGAATATCGAAAATTACAAAATAAGATATACTAAATTCCAAGATTTAATAAATAATTCTTTTGGCTTGAATTTATCTATAAATCCTTTTTTATAAATATATGGTAAGTATAAAAGATTCTCTTGATAAGTTGGAATTGTATTTATTGGAACTCGAAGAGAAATATATAGATACCCATGATGATCCTTTAGAGGATCCGGATAAATATAAACTTGATGTTAGAAGTTATTGTGTTCTTTCTCATGCTGCTTTTGAAGAGTTTGTGGAGAATATATGCCTGTACACTTTAAATGAGATAGAAGATAAATTTATAAACACACAGCGTATTAGTTATTCTACATTGTGTTTATTACATTTTAATGGTAATACTAAGACAATAGATGATGATAGTTGGGATGATAATGATAGAATATATGATTATCTATTAGGACAAATAAAAAGTATAAAGAGCGAATTTTCTAGATACATAATGAATCAAAATCATGGTGTTGGATTAAAATATCTGAAAAAACTATTAGTACCATTAGGATTATATACCCCTATAGATATTAGACTTAAACCATCTTTAGAAAATTTGACTAAATATAGAGGAGGTTATGCACATTCATCCCATAGAAATATTAGAAGTTTATCTCCTGAAGATTCAAGAACATATGTTAGAGATGTATATGAAATAATGGTTGAATTAGCAAAGAAATCTAGTAATATTTTTTATTATAGTATTCATTAATATCGAGATTAATGTATTAAATTAATGACAAAATGGGAATAATACTGGATTAATCTTTTAGATAATAAAAATTATCTAAAAAGAGACATTGTATCTATTCCTGATACGCCCAATCTTCTGAAGCAATTTCATTCTCAACTTTTCCGGGAAAGTAATCTCCACCTTATCACCGAGAGCCAGTATTTCATCTACCAGTTCGTCAGTCACAAGAAGCATGTAGTCAAAAGACGTAAAAGTCCCCATATCATTCCTTTCCACCTGCGAATGGTGGAAAGGATGCTTTCTCAGATAATCGGCAAATGGACCGTAAGCCCGTAGTGTAACCTCTTCCGGCTGCTGTCCGGTCGGAGCTACAACACCAATGGAGTCTGAAAGACGTTTGGCCAGCGAAAATCTGTAGTCAGTCTGAAACCTGTTTCCGCTAAGATAGATTTTGGTCAGAGCTTCAAGAGGAACAGCACAGAACTCTGATCCGTTCCTGTATCCGAGCAGATACCAGCGGTTATGGAACAGCTTCAAACCTTCCGGTCGGAAACGGCCTTCCACTTCATTGCCCTTGTCATTGGTGTAGAATATGTACAGCTCATGTCCATCGCTGATACATTCCGATATATCAGGAAGGTATTCAATACCGCCAGACATGTCAGGCAGTACAACACGATGGAACAGACACGGACTGCTTTTCAGAGCCACATCAATGATACGGCTGTTGAACAGCCAGTTCCGGCAGCTGTCACCGAGTATTTCATCCAGATTCTGGATGTAGTATGTATAGTCCTTTCTGTTGCACGCAATAACTATGTCGAAATTCTCCTCAATCATTTTTCTGTGGTGGTGGAATGTACGAAGACTCAGCGGCTTCCCATTGTACAGGAAATGGTGCTTCCAAATATCACAAAGCCTTTCAAAAGTGACCTTTCTTTCCTGATAGACCGTATGCAGCAGCCAAATGTAGCGGTTGTAGATATTGTTCATAAAACTACCTCAAATAACTTGTTTAACTATCTAAATATAAGCATTATAAACGAGATATGCAAGAAAATTGCATATCTGTTTTGTATAATATTTTCACTATAAACCGGACTGGTTTTCAGTACAGATTGACTATATCCATACCTCTCTTCCTTACCTCCCTGCAGGTATAGAATGTCCCACCATAAGGCTTGCTGTCATAAAAGGCAATCACGCCGCATGAATGCTCCAGCATGAAGTCATTGCGCCTTAGAAAGCATCCCTTGAAATAGTGTTCACTCAATACAATAACCCGGTCAGCCTGGGAAATTATTCTCTGATAACGTTCCTTTTCCATGGAAGGCCACCGGCAGCTCTGTCTTCTGAAAGGTACAACGGCAATGAGCCGTATATCCGGATACCTTCCCTTCAGTGACAATACAGTCTCAGCTGCCATCAGGTCGAATCCCATGGCCATGCCTGAATAGAAGCAGGTAATACCTGATTTGCATGCAAGCGACACGGCTTCAACAAGCCGTGCCCTTATTTCATCCTGCCTTTCTATGGGAATAGTTCTGTGTCCCGTGAAAGCCAGTGACTTTGATTTTTCTGATAATATTCCGTTCATAGTTCTATACTTTATAATGAGTTCTTGCAAGGAAGATGCCTTCAATGACATTCGCTCCGAAACTCTCCAACTGATTCGCATATATACCGAAACTGATTCCGCGTGTGATTACATCGTCAAAAACAATGACATCTTTCTCTTTGAACCACTCTTCATCAAACTCGATGACGCTTACCTTTCTGATTTCCTTTTCAGCCTTACGGTTTTCATGAATAGCAAGTCTTTCTCCGCATACCCTTACATGGTCATATCCGTTTATCGCTCCTGTGAGTTCACATACCCTTTTGCAGAAGTTCATATACCGGATTTCATTCTTTCTTACCGATGATGCCGGAACCGGAATGAATACCAACTGTGAGCATCTGCTGCCGTGTTCGTCAATCATTCTTGCTGCCGTCATCTGTGCCACCGCTTCATGAGACCTTCCATCCTTGAAGTCATAAACCAACTGTCTGTCGGCGATTTCCTTCTCGCCCACATTCTGAATACGTTTGGGAAAATACTTGCAGAACCATGTCTGTGGCTTTTCCAACTGCTTTCTGATGCTTTCGTCCATCTGTACCATACGCTCTGATTTTTTTCCCTTCTGTCAGCAAGTTTTTCAGCTTGCCCGAAGGATATTTTTTGCAGTTCTCAGAAGCGCAGGCATTCAATAAGGCAAACTTCAAGGAAAGCTGAAAATACGCTCAACCCCGTTTGAGGAAGATTTTCAGCCCTGTGTTTGACGTTTGCAATGCCGGAGATACCTTTGCAAAAAAATATCTGCAGAGGCATGCTGAACAAACCTGTGGCTGTAATGGTACATTAGGATAACCATGTATCCCTTTCGCATCAGATGTTTTCAGATAATAAAATGCACCCGTTTCAGGGGTGACGGTGTTGACAGAGAGTATCTGTCAGTGTATCAGATACTTCACATAGAAATCATGCGTTGACAAACGTTGACAGGCGTAGCCACAATTTTCAGTCCGCTAAAAATCCATAGCCAAACGTTGACACATTATAATACTCTATTCTTTATAAGAAAAATCAGAAAGAATATAATATACTGTATTACAGAAACTTCCCAGATAGACTTTATGTCGGATTTTCATTGGATTTGCTGTCAACGCTGTCAACCGTCAAATATATGCCTTCCTGATTTTCATAAAAAAAGATTCGTTATCAATCGCCTTACCCCAGCCGTATTGAATATGACAGGTAACACATAATCCATACAAATCCCACAATCTCCGGAATAATCCCATATTTGACGTATTGACAGCTAATAATCAACTGTTTACCTTTACGGCATCCAATAAACGAAAAGATTAACCAGCATGAGAAATAATGAAAGTTGTTCCGGAAAAGACATATTCAGTAAAGGAGGCAGCACGCTATCTGGGTGTTCACCGCTGCACCATCTATGCCTATATCCGTTATCTGGAAAAGCCGCTGGCTTTCCTGAAGATACCTGATAAGGCAAAAAGGGTGTTCAGAGGAACTGACCTGATAGCCTACAAGGAAACCGGCCTGCCCAAACGTGGCCGCAAGCGTAAGAAACACCGTTAGTTCAGTCTGTCCCATGGAATGGTATCCAGGACATTATATCTGACATTCATGGCTGCAAGTTCAAGAGCCAGCAGCCTTGCCCTTAGCCTGACATCCTCCATGTCGGCCACGGCCTGAAGGAACTCCGAAGGTTCCATTGCTCCTGACTGAATCATCCATTCCCTTGCACATTGTTCAGGAACAACGGCACTGACGAAAGAGAATATTTCTTTTGCTATGCAGCCGGCTGTACCGTCATCGGCTTCAATGGTAAAGCAGAACGGCACACCGCTCGAAGTCTTCCGTTTGAAATTGAGAAACCGGATTCCATCCATGTTTTCCATAGAAACGCTCCACCCATGCCGGGCAGAGATATTAAAAATATTACGACAATTTTCCATTTACCATACAATTATAGTTTTGTTTTCATTTACCTGCTATAATAAGCAGCCGGTCTTGTCCGTGACGGATAGGACCGGCCACTTCTGTTTATTTCAGACTATTCAAACCTTGCAAGAAATTCTTGAAGCCTGCTGTCCTGAATCTGTTTCAGCGGAACCGGATTAAAGTCCTGCTGCTGTCTTACCTGAAGCTTGCCAAGTCCCTGAGCACTCAGGTCAAGCTCCACATCCGAAAGCTCATTGAGGGAAATATACCCGTATTCATCCTCCATGAGTCCGACTACGATACCGAATAGAGTCACATCGTCATCCTCCCTGTTCCCTTCAAGGATAAACCATCTTACAGAACCAAGGGCAAAAACCGCACGGCAAACAGCCTCTTTTCCCTTGCCGTCCTGGGAATAAAGCGGATAACCCTCCAGAGCTTCCGCCAGTTGTGTTGTCATTAATCTGCACATATCAGTAAAAAATTAAAAGATTGTTTGATACTCATTCTTTTTGTTCGCATAACACTTGAATTTTTAAGTTCTGATTCTTTTCCCTCCAGTAAAGCTCATTGAGCTTCATGGCCGGGATAAACCGTTTTATGTGCATTTGTGACTGCGGACCAAAGGGAGAAAAAGACAAGTGTGAAGTCAGAGAATGCAGACGGAATACCCAAATTTTTGAGGCATGAGAAAATTTGCGGAAGGCTGCCGTCAAGTCCTCCGACTGAAAGCGCAAGCGTCACTTGGCGTTTCTCCAGTCCGCAGTACCTTTGCACATAAGAAACGGTTCCGGCTATGATGCTCCAATGTTTTCCTGACATTCAGTATTCAAAGATTTCTGAAGAGCATAGTATCCGTTTTCAGACAAACCACCGGTAACCGGTTGCCAATGTCAGAGCCTTTAAAGTGAAGAGTAGCGCAACCTTAAAGGCTCTGTCTTTGGTAACAGTCCTGATTTATCTGCATGATTGTATGAACCTGTCGGCTGAAACTTGCCTAGTATCGGGATACGAAGCAAGTCAGCCGGTTAGTTTCCGTAGCATAAGGCAAGTTGTTCCGGCATCGCATGAAATACGAACAGTCGGAACAGATTGCTTGTCTTTTAAGACGAGTATTCAAGGATACAGGCCGTTCCGTCAGTGCAAGCTTTAGCCTGCATCATCGGGACGGTCTGCTTGTATTCATTTTTCAGACATATTATCAATAACCAGTCGCCAATGTCAGAGCCTTTAAAGTTAAGAGCAGCGCAACCTTAAAGTCTCTGTCTTTGGCAACTGTCCTGATTTATCAGTATGGTTGTATAAACCTGTCGGCTGAAACTTGCCTGGTATCTGGATACAAAGCAAGTCAGTCGGTAAGTTTCCGTTATATAAGGCAATTTGTGCCGGCATCGTATGAAATACGAACAGTCAGAATAGTTTGTTTGTATTTTGAATAGATATGATAGCTTTTGCTTTCAGAAAAGTAAATAGCTTTCTTGAGTTCAACTTATAAATGCAACTTTTTGGGTGCGGATAATAAGCAATA